>JAFZFH010000042.1 GCA_017555965.1 Bacteroidales bacterium | reverse complement strand
GGCTTGCCGGTGCGTCATAGAGAAGGCCTGCAAGCTCGTTCTTGTTCTCGGCAACGTTATACCACTTGCCTGGAGCTGCAGAGAGGTCGTAGCTTGTGTTACCTGCCACATTGATGAGATAGATTGCGTCAACCTTGAAGTTGAGAGCCTGGAGAGCCTCTGAAGTGAAGTTGCGGGTGATCTTCTTGAGGACTACTCTCGAAGCGATGCGGTTCACATCGATCGACACCTTCTCGCTCTGAGGAAGGGTCACGCTCTTGCTGCCGACCATCTCGAAGTTAGTAAGGCTATTCGCGCTGAGCTCGGATACCTTCGCGAGGAGAGCTGCCTTGCCAGGAACAGCCGAGTAGTCAGGTGCGTTCACGAGTGCGTAGACGACTCTGTCGCCGGCAGTACATGAGAGAGTAAGCTCCTGTGCGTTGTCCACTGATGCGTATGCATCGAGGTCATCGCCACGGAAGACGAATACCTGAAGGTTGTTCACCTTGGCCTCGTTGTCAGCAGACACTGCCGTAGCCTTGGTCATGGCTCCGCAGATGCCTACCGTGAGCTCGCATGGTACGAGTGATTCCTGGTTCTGAGGCTGCATAGGTGCCACGTCGTTCTTGTTGCAGGCCACCAATGCTGCAAGGGCGGCTGCGAATGCGAAAATTGATTTCTTCATTTCTTTGTTGATTAAAGTGGTTTATAGGATTTAGATTGTCTCGTTGTATACTGCTCCTGATGCCCAGCCCTCTACGGTTACCGATGCTGTGATGGATCCCTTCTCGACCGGCTTGTCCGGATCTGTAGAGCCGAGGCCTGTGATGGTAAGCTCTACGGTGTAGGCTGTATTTCTGACAGGTGCGTCGATGACTACAGGGTAGTAATACTTGGTTCCGCCGATTGTGGCTGCGACCACAAGTCTTGTCTTTCTTGCTGTGAATGTAGAAGACCACCCTGTCGCATCGCCTGTAGTAGGGTTCTGGAAGGTATAGAACAGGTATGGTGTGGTCGGAGTGAGCGATCCGCCGTTGGCCACCGATGTACCTACGCTCTTGAAGGTGAGTGTAGGATGGGATGCCACGTAGGTGCTTCCGTCGATGATCTGTCCGGTAGCTGTAGCACCGTCCTTGCGTCCCATCTTGTTGTACCATGTTGATACTGATGCTGAACCAGCAATGTTCTGGTTACCAGCGACATTGATGAGTGTAACGTTGTTCAATGTAAGTGCGCCGTAAGATCCTGGAAGAGAATTGTTTATCTTCTGGAGAGCCACTCTGGCTACAAGTCTCTTGACCGCTACGCTTGCCGTAGCTGCGCTGCTGCCCACAGTGCATGTGGTCGATCCCGCCATCACGAATCCTGTAGTTTCTGTCGTGCTGTTGGCGCCGAGGTCCACCGCTGTGCTCTGGAGCGCGGACAGGGTAGTGATTGATGAGAGGTTGGGACCGTTCACCACTGCCCATACCGTCTTGGTGCCGGCTGTCGTGCTGATGCTGATGCCGCTGGTCTTCGTGTCGGCATCCACATAGGCGTTCAAGGCTCCTGAGGAGTCGAACACGAGCACCTGTACATCGTTGACCTTGGTCTCGTATGTCTGTGCCGTCACATAGCTGGTCGCCCTGGTCTGAGGTTCGTCCTCGAAGTCCAGGGACACGTTGAGAGTGGCCTTTGTCTGGGCCTCCTGACAAGGCTCGCAGTCCGCGTCCTTGTCGCATGAGCATGCCATAGCTGCTATGGCTGCCATGATGAAAAGTGTCTTCTTCATTTTATGTGTGATTAAAGTTGGTATTGGTTAAAACGAATATTCGAATTCATCCTCCGGCTGGGCATTGAGCCCGTAACGCCTGATGAGGACGAATATCTCCGGATCGAGGTTGCCTCTGTGGACGTATGTCGGGTCCTGCGAGCAGGAGCGTACATAGCACTCCACGGCTTTCTGCTCATCTCCTCTTCGGCTGTACAGGACTGCCAGCATGTAGTTGACCTGTGCGTTCCTGTCAAGCTTCTCGAGAATTTGAAGCGCGCTGGCGTTGTAGTCCATGCAGAGATAGGCTATGGCTGTGTTGTAGTCCTCGTACGGCCTCAGGAGTGTGAGCGCCGTTTCGTAGTCTCTGTCCCTGATGGCCTGCACTCCGTCCATGTAAACCGAATCCAGGACGGTCGTATGGACAGTGTCCTTGACCATTCCCTTGCGGTGCAGGTGGAAGTCGAAGCGGACTGTCCTCAGGCGTGGGTAGAGTTTCTCTCTCATGTACCTGTAGTACGGGAACTTCTGCATCGCACGTTCACTTGCGTCGATGTCAAGCTGCGAGGAAAGGTTACAGTAAGACTCCTTCTGCTCGGCCGTGAGTACGGTATCCTTCTCGATGAGCCTGTCAAGCATCTGCCAGTTCTCTCCATTGCTTCTGCCTATCATCGGGATCTCCGCTCGCTTCTCGATGATGATGTTTCCATCCTCATCCACCGCGAATCCGCGTTCTCTTTCCAGTGAGTCCTGATAGGAGTCCATCCACCTGCTGAAGTAATCTGAGATGCCTTCAGAACGCCTTTTGGAGAGCCTGTCGTTGTATCTCAGGTCTCCTTCCGGAGATGCTGAAGATGTGACGACGATCGAGTCAAGGTCGAACTTCTCGTTCTGCATGAGCGAGATGAGATTGTCCTTGATTCTTCCGATCTCTTCCGGGTTGTTGCCCATCTTCTCGTCCACTTCAAAACTGCCTGAGGCGAACTCGATGTAGCAGGCGGTATTCTCCTCGACCCTTCGCTCGATGACCTTGGTAAGGTATCTCTCGCGGTTGTCCACGAATGCCGAAAGGGAAGAGATGTAGAAGGTGAGAGGGTCGCTCATCGGGATGTCATAGATCTTCCTGTCGGACTCGTAGATGTCTCCTGAAAGAACTACATCGACCTTCCTGAGCTTCGGTCTGGTCTTTATCGGCTGGACGTATCTGTAGATGAAGTCGCCGTTGTATGCTTGGATGACTGTGTCAAGGCGGAGCCCGTCTGTCACGATAGGAACCTTGACGTATCGTCTGTACATCTTCTCCTTGCGCGACATCCTCCTGTTGTTGGCTCCACGGGCGAGCTTGTCTGTATAGTGCTCGATCGCCTCCTTCTCAGTGACTCCGTAGTAGGAGGCAAAGAGCTCGTCGCTGACGTAGGTGGAGTCGGTCTTGAATGCATAGAGCTCGGGCATGTTCCTTTCGATGAAGAGCTCGAGAAGGTACCAGTTCACGAACTCGTCCGGGTTGGTCACGATGCTTGCGAGGAACTTCTCGTACTGCTGGTATCCTCTCAGCTGTGCCTTGCGGTAGTCGGCTCCGGTGATGATGACCGGATCCAGGTCCAGCGTATCCTGCATGATGTACATCTGGGGATGGAACCTCAGCTGCCACTTGCTGTCCTGCATGCTCTGAGGAACGATGACCTGGAACTCGATGTCCACACGGCCGTTTCTCTCCGCTACGTTACGGAATCGTGCGGTGACCACCGCAGCATCAATGACATCGTGTGCCACCATCTCTCCGTCCTCGTCCTTGATAGCCTTCATGATGAGCACCTCACGGTCACCGTCCTTGACGACGAAAGTGTCCCTCTGGGCCTTCATGTCCTTGCGGATGTCGGGGATGTAGTCCTGCTCCTTCGCAAGTGTCAATGAAGGGCGTATAGTGCCGCTCTGAAGGGCCTTCATCTTGCTCTGGGAAGCACAGGAGGCGATTAGAAAGGGTATAGCTATCGCTAAGAATATGTCATATATTCTCTTCATCTGCGTATGTTTCCTTGGGAGAAAAATCCGGAGGTGCCGTCTCCGGACTTCACATTAACAACTATTACTATTAACCTATCTATTGATGAAAAGTTATTCTTTCCCTGCCGGCACTGCAGAGTTTTTCTATGTTAGATGACCTCTTCTATGCGGTCTCGTGCTATCCAGCTCTGTACATCGACCGAGAATTCCGCCGCGATGCCTGTCACCGGAATGTCAGGCGAGGGAGATCCGCGTCTCGTGATCCTCACCGTCACCTCATATGAGGAGTTCGGCTCTATCACGGGAAGCGTGACAGGATAGTACATCACTTCTCCGTCAAGGGTCGCCTCTAGGACAAGACGGGTGCGTCTTGCTGACCAGGTCTCGTCGCTGGAGTCTGTCTCTGTCGGATTAGGATAGCAGTAGAAGTACTTGTCTGCAGTCCAGGTCGAAGAATATGGGAGCTTTACCGGCGAACTGAGCTGTTCATATGTGAATGCCGGCGAATCGAACGTATCAAGCTCCATCATGTTGTACCACTGCTTAGGCATAGCTGCCGAAAGATATCCTCTTTCAGCTCCGACATTAAGAAGATAGACGTGGGTCACAAGAAACTCTGCATCCTGGTCGGACTTGAACTTGAAGTTGTTCATCACCTGACGCAGAACTACCTTAGCGGCAAGCCTCGAAACAGGTATGGTTACGCTGGAGGTGGCAGTCAGGTTGACTTCGGTCTCACCGGACATCACCATAGAGTCGATGGTGTTGTCGTCAAGGAATGAACTGGCCGAGCATAGCGCTGAATAGGTTGTCACGTCGGTCATTTCCGGAGCATTCACCAGGCTGACGACTTTCTTCGGACCGGTCTTGCATGTCAGTACAACCGACTCTGATTCCGTCATATCGCTAGCCTCAAGTATTCCTCCTTCATCGAATACAAATACCTGCAGCGTGTTGATGGCATCCGGTGTGCCTGGGCTGTTCTTTTCCGATACTTTAGTCTTTATGGTTGGAACGGAAACGGAAAGTGAAACCATCTCATCCGAAAAGTGATGGTCTGTTTTTGGAAGATTATCGTGACAAGCCGATGCTGTCATGACTGCAAGAGCAGCCAGTATGGTTCTGATATTCATGATTGTTTTCATTATGGATTCTCCTATATCGTTATGTAAGCCCGGAGGTGCCGTCTCCGGGATCACATTAACAACAATATTTATTAACTATTCTCAACCTATGAAAAAGCTATTTACTTTATGAAATCTAACTCTCCCGGCACTGGAGGGTATTCTAGTCTTCTGAAAAATCTATTTCCAGATACCGTCTTATGACCTGATTCCTTCCGATTATGGTCAATGTCAGAAGATCCTTGCCCGGGCTTGCTGTGACTATCCTGTAGGCATGCTTGTGCTCTTTGGAAATGATGCACGGGAACCAATATTCGTATTTGTTCCCTGCAGAGTCATATAGGTTGATGTCGTATCCGCTGGTCAACTCGAAGAATACGTCAAAGGTTTCATCCGGTTCAGCCATGTCGCCCGATATCGTAAGAAGAGTGCTTCCGTGGGGTGCGATATAGGTTATCTCAGTTGAAACAGTCGGGGTACTGGCTATATTGCTATTGAACTTTTTCATATTTAAAAGGAATATTAACACCATTATGATGGCAATGAGTATGAAAATCAGTAGTATCATGATCTTAAAGAGTGATGTTAGTTGTTCCAGAACTGTTGGATTTGCCGTTGAGAGTCATCGTGCCTATCTGGTTAGTTATTTTGAGTGTGACTCCCGAGAGTTTTTCTCCGCTGATGTCAATGCTCAGATCCTCCCGGCATATCTGATAGAAGGAAGGTGTGGAACCGGAGATGTAAGAGTAATCTTCACCCGAGTCTTCACCACCTCCCGGGGTAGAGTGTGATGCCCAGATGTAGCTGGTCTCCCATTGCGAGGTAATCTTCTTAGCGATTCCGTCCCGGTCAGTCAGGTTGACTGTGCAGTCGGATCCGCTCTCAGACAGAGTACGCTCGTCCTTTTCGGTGATGTACTTGTACTCAGGTCTTCTCCACCAGAAGTCTTCCTCTTCATGATAGAAGGAAGACTGTCCCTTGAGCTCAAGGAAGACGCTGAAGTCTATTCTGATGCCATAAGGATTGTATCCGATGACGGCGACATGATAACCGGTGGTCTTGTCGTGTGAGAGCGTGACCGGAATCTCCGGATGCCTGATAGGCTCCTGAAAATCAATGTCATACTGCTTGGCCGTCATGCCGTCACTGACATCTAGCGTCAGTGAATGCTTGTGCGGACGGAGTGTCTTCGGCAATGCAATCGTGCAGATAGGACTTCCACTGAAGTCTATAGCCTGCTTGATGTGGCTCTCTCCGTCGATATGGATGTCGACATCGTATGAGTATTTCGGATCTCCTTTGATAAGGCTCATCAGTACTGAAGAAGACTCTGTTCCTACAGTACTGACTTCCGCGTGGATGTCGTATTTCTGCCTGGTGACCTCGTAGGGAACCTCTAGGCTTTGGCAGAAACCCTCGGTACTGATGGTCAGCTGTATGAGGTGGCTTCCTACCGATGCTTCGGAGAGGATATAAGTGCGGGAGTCAGTGTCGCTGAACGAAGCCTTGAACCAGTCATTGTATGTCTGTCCTTCCATGTCGGTGAGAGTGATGACGTTCTCTCCGTCCACGTGGAATGCCACATTATAGGAGTCCTCGCAGGATCGCTTGTTGCAGGTGAGGGTCAGACGATGCTGGTCTGCCTCTGCATCATACACAACCACGCCCGAGAAGTCAAACGAGTAGTCGGACACCGGAAACTCATGGATGCATGATGTCAGTGCTATGAAGGTGAGCACTAGGGTAATGATTCCTGTTTTCATATCTAAAGGCTGATAGAAGTTGTACCTGATGAATTTGACTTTCCGTTAAGTGTCATGGAACCGATCTGGTTCTTTACTCTGAGTGTGACACCGCTGACCTTCTCTCCTGTGATGTCTATCTTGAGGGTCTCTTCCTTGAGGTTGTAGTACTTCCTCTCGGTTCCGGTCTTCTCGTACCATTCTCTGCCGGAGTCTTCTCCGCCATAGCCGGGATCATAGAAGTACTCCACGACATCACTCATCTCGTATGATCCGGTAAGCTTGGTGACAAGCGCATCCCTGTCGATCAGAGTCACGTAGTTGCCGCCGTAGATGCCGGATGCGGTATTGCTGTCGCTCATGGTCTTAGTCTTTGTCTCGTATCTCGTTTCACCCCAATAGCTGGAGTCGTAGATGGCTATGGTCGTCTGGCCCTTCAGGGTCAGCGAAGTGACGAACTTGAGCGAGATGTCATACGGGTTCTCACCGATCTCCGCGTAATGCTTTCCTGAGTTCTCGTTGTACTTAAGGGTGATGTCCAGATACGGGTGTCTGACCGGCTCATTGTAGCTGACTGACTCCTTCTCTACGGTGTAGGTGTCGGTAAGCTGGACTGCTACCTCGTGCTTTCCCGGTCGTACTGTAGGAAGCGTATACCTGTAGATCGGGTTCTTTGAGAAGTTCACCTTAGGTGAAGCGACTGTCTTTCCGTCAATCTGTATGGTGGCATTGTACTCGGTCGCCGTGTCTCCCTCCGTGAGTGTCAGCATAAGGACTGATCCGCTGCCGCTGGTGTCCATCTCTGCATGGATGGTGAAAGGGAGCGCGTCTACCGCGTAAGGGACCTCGAGGGTCTGGGAATAGTCCTTGGTGCTTACGATCAGCTGCATGTTATGCTTGCCCTTCTCCGCACGGGAGAGGTCGTAAGACCTGATGGTGGCATCCTTGAAGCTTTCCGAGAATGATGCTCCAAGCTGCTTTCCGCTCTCATCTGTGAGCTTCACCGCATGTCCTCCGTCAACTGTATAGGAAACCGTATAGGCCTCATCCCTGGATCCTCTCATGAGGGTCAGGAAGAGGATATGCGACAGGTTGTCCCTGTCGTATTCGATGTCAGCCTTCACCTGGAACGAGTAGTCGTTCACGGTATACGGCAGATCCTCCTTCTGCGAGTGCTTGCCGGTAGTGATCTCCAGGTTCACGGTATGCTCTCCCGGCTCCTGAACCGAAAGCTGGTAGGTCTTGACGATGCTGTCGGTGAATGTCTCCTGATAGGTCTTTCGTGGCTCCTGGTTATCTATCGTGAACGAGATGGTGTATGTGTCTGTCGGTGCGCCTTCCTTGAGGGTCACTTCAAGCGAATGCGCCTTGGTCTTCTCGTCGAAGAGTACCATAGTGTCAAAGTCAAAGGAGAAGTCCTCGACAAGATAGGTCACGGCCAGAGACTGAGAGTACTCCGGCGTCGAGATGTCCAGGCTCAGGGTGTGTTCACCCGGAGCTGCCTTTGACAAGGTGTAGGTCTTGGCAGAGACTTCGCTGAAGCTATCCTTGAATGATCCCTCGTGAGTCATCCCGTTCATGTCAGTCAGCGACACATTCGCCTCATCGTCTAGGGTGAAAGCGAATTTGTACTGGTTGCCTTCAGCTCCGCTCTTGCGTGTCAGGGTCAACCTGTGCTCATCGGCCTGACTGTCGTAGGTGACTTCAGCGGCGAACTCAAAGGAGTAGTCCACCACGGCGAATTCATGGACGCATGAGGCAGAAAGCATAGTGATGCATAGGAGGAATAAATATCTAATCGTTTTCATCGCTCTTGAAGTTTTTGATTCGCTCTGAAATTAACTCCTGTGCAGATATTATAAAGAGTGACGAATATGCGGTCATATAATGGGATAAATCAATCTCTTCTCGATTTTCATGAATCGCTTCGATTAATTCAAAATAGAATTGTATGGCCATATTCCGGTTTCCGAAATAGAGTTCCTCGCTAACGTCTCCTTCAATGAAGGCGATCATAGAATTCTCGAATTCGAAATCTATAAATTCATAATCCTCCAAGCAGATGTCCTTGCAGTATGTCCTGATTATCATAGGTATGTCATTTAATTATTAAACTTCTATCGGTCTGTCAAAGTCGTACATATGCTGGGCATATTGTTCGATCTTCTGGGCTGTTTCCTTAGGCCAGCTGCAGTCGAAGTCGCTGATGCTCACGCTGCTTGCACCGGTGTTGCGTCCCTGGAGTATCCTTTTGTATGCTTCACGTGCCGCTCTTCCGTTTTCGAAGACCAGCGGAAGCTGCATGCATTTCTCTTCTATCTCACTCCTGACGCGGAAGCTGATCACGGCGAAGGTCTCGTGAAGGAACACCGCGTCATAGTGACTGAAGTCGATGCTGGTGTGTCTTAGAAGTATCTTCATATGTGTTGATCGTTAGTTTCTGTGTCCGTCCCTCAGTCTGATGTACAGTTCAAGGCTGAACCATGCCTCGCCCTTGAATTCGTACTGAGGGTCATTATTGTAAAGTGCGTTATGGTACTCCGTATAGAACTTCCTGGTGTCGCAGGCATTCTCAAAGAGAATCGGCAGCTGCAGCTCTCCTTCCATCCCCTTCGGCCTGTGGATGAAGTAGACCAGATTAAGCCTCTCGTTGATGCAGCAGTTCCTGAACAGGGAAGACTCGATCGGATATTTGTCAATTATTACCAACATGTCCGTAGTGATTAGAATATGTACTGAACCGCAACCCTGATCTCATTGGGCATGAAGAACCACTTGCCGCCCTTATCGGTAATCCTGCCGCAGGCGGGGCAGGCATAGGTGACGTAGGTCTTCTGTCCTCCCCACAGGGCCAGACCGAAGTCCAGGTTCAGGTTCTCATGAATCATGAGGGAGTAGCCTGCTCCTGCGCTGAGTCCGAATGCATCTCCCTCCTCAGTCTTGGGAGAGAAGATGCCGCCCCTGTTGTACTCCTGGTACTGGGCCATGCAGCTGACCCACCAGCCGGAATAGATGTGCCACGGCCAGTAGCGCACTCCCAGGGCGTAGGTCTGATGCTTGTTCTGCATCTGCTTCGATACGTCTCCCTTGTGGAAGATCCAGGGGTTGTATCTGGCTTCGCCCTCGATGGTGATCCTGCGGCCTACGCCTGCTGAGAGCTGT
>JAFZFH010000041.1 GCA_017555965.1 Bacteroidales bacterium | reverse complement strand
GGCCAGTAGCGCACTCCCAGGGCGTAGGTCTGATGCTTGTTCTGCATCTGCTTCGATACGTCTCCCTTGTGGAAGATCCAGGGGTTGTATCTGGCTTCGCCCTCGATGGTGATCCTGCGGCCTACGCCTGCTGAGAGCTGTGCGTTGACAGTTCCCAGGCTGACGTAGTCCATCACGTTGGTGGAGACGGCCCAGTTCTGCGCTGATGCCGACAGGGCCAGACCAAGAGATGCGATGAGTATTATGATTGTCTTTTTCATTGCTGTATGATGTTTTTTGATTTGTCTGAAGGAAAGGCCGGTGCACTTCCCAGCGGACCTGCCTTAAAGAATACTTACTGCTGAATGCCCACTTGACCTGTGGGATCTGTGTTAAAGAGTTTAACACTCTGAGAATTAGCTACCTTGCCGTTGTTATATGTTTACTCTGAGTCCTGCCTTCAGGTGCAGTTTCAGTATTTCTGTCTTTGATGATATGCTGACCGGCATCCTCGCCTCTAGAGTCAGCGCTACCGTCCTTGTGATGAAGAACTCGGATTCCAGTGCGGGTGCCACTCCGTAGATGAAGTTCCCCTTTCCGAAACCGGTGTCAATATAGGAAGGTACTCTCCTGAAGGGATCGTATAGCTCCCAGCCAAGGAACACGCCGCCGCCCACGTACAGATTGACGCTGCGCGCTCTGGTGGCTGCGACCCTGTACATGTAATCGGCTCCGACATTGATCGGGATGTATCCAAGCTGATGACCGGTTGGGAGAGAGATGTAGTCCGGAGTGACGTTGATCCATCCGGAGATGTGTGAGTCCAGCAGATAGCTTCCAAAGGAGAGTTCGCCTCCTATGGGAACGCGTGGATCTGCTGAAAGCGACGCCTGTGCGCCGATGTGTAGCTGTCCCTTCATCGTCCTCTGGGCGGAGGCCGCATGAGAGGACGCGAAGAAAACGATACAGGCAATAAGGACTGACCTGATACAGCCTCTTTTTTCAGTCTCGTATGACATAATTTTAAAACCTTGCTGAGGGCAAAGTTAAAAGAAACTAATTTTAACGCCAAACAAAACTGAAATAATTTTCTTTTCGGGTAGCCTTTATAGAATTATATTCTATAACTTTTTTTAGCGGTGTAGGCGAGTTTTCCGGTCAAGGGATTGATTCTCTATCTTTTACCTATGCGATTGACTATTTTGAGGTAAAAAGAGACCGTCTTGACAGTATTCAAGAACTCCTAGTTGGATGATTATGCGAATGGTCAGGAATGCCGCATATGAATGGAATATAGAGTGCCTGAGAAAGATTTCCCAAATGGGAGAAATTGAATACAAAAGAAGTGGACTAATGGAAACAACAATATCTCTGATAAGGTTGCAGCTGAATTTCTCGCGAAGGTATTTCATCCTTGTATTCGTTCCAAAAGCCACTTCGTTCACTGCAGAGAATCTCCAGCCAAGGCTAGTATTCTCCTTGTGCTTTCGGTACTGAATGTCGGATGACCTTCTGGTTGCTTAAAATTCATTAACAACCTTTAAATCAGAGATATAATGAAAGCTTTAGCTCAATTAGGACTGAAGGTCAATGGGGAGATTCCTCTTGATATCCTTCTAAGTGAGAACTTCAATGGTTCGCTTTACGGAATGACTCAGGAAGAGTCGGCCAAGGTAAGAGCCCTCCGACAGGTGGTGACCCAGTACAACAAGGCACATTCATCGGACAAGTCGCAACCGGTGACGGATTCCCAAAAGGCCGCAGACCTGGTGTATGGGATGCTCAGGGACCTGGCACATGAAGAGGTATGGGTGGCATACCTGACTTCAGCCAATACAGTCATTTCTGTGGAGATGGTCTTCAAGGGTTCGGTGGACAATGTCCTCATAAGTCCAAGAGTGATCCTGGCGAAGGCGCTGAGCCTTGATGCGACCAACATCATCCTCTACCACAATCATCCGTCCGGATCGGTGATGCCTAGCCCAAGCGACATCAAGATGACGGCCAACCTGAAGAAGGCCTGTTCACTGCTTGAGGTGAACCTTATAGACCATCTGATAATCAGCAAGGAAGAGTGTTACAGCTTCGCGGATGAGGCCTCATTCAAGATAAGGAAGTAATGTCACTAACGACAATATGGAATACCATTAATTACAATAGTACCGATATGAATACACAGTACATCAATCGTGTCGAGCTTCAGGGAAGGGTCGGCACAGTGAGGATCTCGCCTGTACATGACACCATCGTAGCCAACTTCAGCGTGATGACTGAACACATGTATCAGACGTCTGACGGAAACAAGGTTGTTGAAGCAACGTGGATGTGTGTTGCAGCCTTCGAAGGTGGCGAGGTCAATATCCAGTCACTCACCAGAGGGGCGATAGTTCATCTGACAGGAAGGCTTCGCACCAACCGGTATATCGATGCTTCAGGATGCGAGAAGGTCTTCACGGAAGTGATAGCAGACTCGTTGGAGGTGCTGGAGTGACATGTGCTCCTGACTCAGGTTGGGAACTTTTACGCCTTGCCTTGTAAGATTGCAATATTTGGCATATATAGTGCATCTTTTTGACATAAAGTTATCGCATTGAAATATTGCTTGATATAAACAGAATAGTTATTTTTGCATTGAAGTACATTAAAACACTTTGATTATGGCAACTTATACAATTACTGTGAACGAAAGAACTAAGGCTGGAAGAGGTCTAGTGGAGTACCTGCGTAGTCTTGGTGTTATCAATGAGGCTAATGATGCCACACTTAACGCAGTTGAGGAACTGAAAGCAGGTAAGGTAACAAGATGTAAATCGTTTGAGGATTACCTCGCAAGCATTCAGTAATATGAGAGAAATCATATTTACCCATCAGTTCAAGAAGGATCTGAAACTCGCCAGAAAAAGAAATCTTCCTGAGGATAAACTCAATGAGGTGGTCTTCAATCTGGCAAATGACATCCCTCTGCCAGCAGAAAGAAAGGATCACAACCTTACCGGCAAACTTGCAGGATTCAGAGAATGCCACATTCAACCAGATTGGCTACTGATATATAGCAAGGAAGATGAGGGTGAGCTTCATATTCTTAATCTGGTAAGAACAGGCACGCACTCAGATCTTTTCAAGAAATAGTTTAAACACCTCCGGTCCGGGGGTGTTTTTGCATACTGTTCGGATACCAATGGTGTCTTGTTTACAAGCCTTGCAGACTTTTCATTTACTGGAATCGGGAGACGATCTTTGTGATATAATAATCATGAGGTCCGCAGTTCAATCCTGCGTCCCGCTACTTGAAATCAAGTACTTACGAAATTTTCGTAGGTGCTTTTTTCGTTCTTGGGAACACTGAGGGAACACAAACTATTTTATTTTGATTGCAGCGGTTTAAATGTACCGCCCATATCACTTTCAAATGTACCGGGTATATCAGAATGATTTGTACCGTCCGTATCAGTTTAAAATGTACCGCCTGTAGCGGAATGAAATGTACCACCCCATCTTTAACCAGT
>JAFZFH010000005.1 GCA_017555965.1 Bacteroidales bacterium | reverse complement strand
ATTGCAGGCCAGCAGTTCAAGGTAGAGGCTGGTATGGAAATCTTCGTCAACCGCCTCGCGGCTGAGAAGGGTGCTGCAGTCGAGTTCGACAAGGTACTCCTTATCGACGCAGACGGCGCAGTAAAGGTCGGTGCACCATATGTTGATGGCGCAAAGGTAACAGCAACAGTACTCGACGACACTTGCAAGGGCAAGAAGGTTCTTGTATTCAAGAAGAAGCGTCGTAAGGGTTACCAGAAGTGTAACGGTCACCGTCAGTATCTTACAAAACTTCAGATCAATGCGATCGCTTAATTAATTGAGGAGGAACAAATTATGGCACATAAAAAAGGCGTCGGTAGTTCTAAGAACGGTCGTGAGTCACATAGCAAACGACTTGGTATCAAGAAATATGGTGATCAGGCAGTAAAGGCTGGTAACATCCTCGTTCGTCAGAGAGGTACAGTTCACAACCCAGGTCTGAATGTTGGTATGGGTAAGGACCACACTCTTTACGCACTGATTGACGGTAAGGTTAGCTTCCGTAAGAAGGCTGACAACAAATCTTACGTCTCAGTACTCCCTTTTGAGAACTAAGACTCGGGATTTATGACAAAAGATAGAGGACTGCATACCCGAGTGGGATGTGGTCCTCTTTTTCAATAAAAACAGAAAGATATGCTTACACTCAAACTGCTTCGTGAGAATCCTGAATTTGTGATTTCGAAGCTCGCAGTAAAGAATTTTGATGCAAGGGAGATCGTTGAGAAGATCAATGCCCTTGACCAGAACAGAAGAGCTCTTCAGCTTGAGCTCGACACTTGCCTTTCTGAGCAGAAGAAGAAAGCCGCACAGATCGGCGGTTTTATGAAGGAAGGTAAAAGAGAGGAGGCAGATGCTGTCAAGACAGAGGTTACCGCTCTCAAGGCACGTTCTGCAGAAATCGAAGCAAAGTCAGAGGAGAACAATACAGAACTCAACAATCTTCTTGTTCTTCTTCCAAATATTCCATGCGACCAGGTTCCTGAAGGAAAGTGCGCAGAGGATAACGTAGTTGTCAAGACAGGAAATGAGATTCCTGAGCTTGGTGAGAACAAGCTTCCTCACTGGGAGCTTGCAAAGAAGTTTGATATCATCGACTTCGATCTTGGTGTCAAGCTTACAGGTGCAGGCTTCCCTGTATACAAGGGAAAGGGTGCCCGTCTTCAGAGAGCTCTCATCAACTTCTTCCTAGACTATAATACAAATGCAGGATATCAGGAGGTTGAGCCACCTATCATGGTGAATGAGGCTTCAGGTTTCGGAACAGGTCAGCTACCAGACAAGGAGGGACAGATGTATCACGCTACAGCTGATAACTTCTACCTTGTTCCTACAGCAGAGGTTCCTGTAACAAACATCTTCAGAGATGTAATCCTTGCAAACAACGAGTTCCCTGTGAAGATGACTGCCTATACACCATGTTTCCGTCGTGAGGCCGGTTCATATGGCAAGGATGTACGTGGACTTAACCGTCTCCACCAGTTCGACAAGGTTGAGATCGTCCGTGTTGAGAAGCCGGAGGAGTCATATGCGGCTCTTGATGAGATGGTTGCACATGTTGAAAGCATTGTGAAGGCTCTCGGACTCCCTTACAGAATCCTTCGTCTCTGCGGTGGTGACATGAGCTTCACATCTGCAATCACATACGACTTTGAGGTGTATTCTGCAGCTCAGGAGAGATGGCTTGAGATTTCTTCAGTATCTAACTTTGAGTCATATCAGGCTAACCGTCTGAAGCTCAGATATAAGGATGCAGACGGAAAGACTCAGCTCGCTCACACACTCAACGGAAGCTCGCTTGCTCTCCCACGTGTGGTTGCTGCCCTTCTTGAGAACTATCAGAAGGATGGCAAGATCGAGATTCCTGAAGTACTCCGTCCATATACAGGTTTCGACTATATTGACTAAAGGAAAAATCATACTCGGAATAGACCCTGGAACCAATATTCTTGGTTACGGGGTCATTTCCGTTGATTCCAAGGGACCACATTATGTGACCATGGGGGTTTTTGATCTGCGTAAGATCAAGGATCCGTTTGAGAAACTGGCTAATATTTTTGCCGGCGTGAACGAACTTATCGATGAGTATAAACCTGATGAACTTGCTGTAGAATCCCCATTTTACGGCAAGAATGCCCAAGTCGTATTGAAGCTTGGCCGTGCTCAAGGTGCTGCTATCACAGCAGCCATAATGCATGGCATGACAGTGGCCGAGTATGCTCCCAGGAAAGCAAAGATTGCAATATGCGGAAATGGTGCCGCATCAAAGGAGCAAGTTGCTATGATGATTCAGAAGACTCTGAAAGTGGATCTGGACCCGAAACACCTTGATGCAACAGATGCATTGGCAATAGCATTGTGCCACCATTATCAGATGAATAATCCACTTGCTTCAATCGGAGGAAAATCCGATTGGAAGAAATTTATAGAAGACAACCCGGATCGAATCAAATAGTTGTCTTGATATGGTATGATAATTGTGGGTATATCATGCCATGTAGTGTTTAAACTTATCCTAAAATGACTGGAAAAACTTTCGCAGGCCGTATGGCCATCCTTTTATGTGGGTTAATCTTATCAGTACCCGCATTCGCCCAGAATAAATTCACTGTCACATTGAAACTGGTAGATGCAAAGACTTCTGCACCAGTGGATTATGCGACAACTTCCATTACTGTGAAAGGCTCCGACAAGGCATACGCTTTTGTTATGAGTGATGAAAACGGAAAGGCATCCTTGACCAAGATATCCAAAGGAACATACATCGTCAAAGCAGAACAGATGGGATATAAATCCTTCGAGCAGGAACTTGTTGTTGACAGGAATATCGATCTTGGAGAAATCAAGCTCACTGAAGATGCTGAACTTCTCGACGCTGCAAGTGTTTCTGCTGTAGGAAATCCGATCATTGTAAAGAAAGATACGATAGAATACTCCGCATCTTCTTTCAAGACTTCCGACAACGATATGCTTGAGGAACTTCTTAAAAAGCTTCCGGGACTCGAGGTCGGAACAGACGGTTCCATCACCGCAAACGGTGAGACCATCACAAAGATCATGATAGACGGAAAGCCCTTCTTTCTTGACGATCCTCAGTTGGCTTCAAAGAACATTCCTGCAAAGATGATCGAGAAGATCAAGGTCGTGGAGAAGAAGTCGGATCAGGCTCTCTTTACAGGAATCGATGACGGTGAGGAGGAAATGGTCATTGACCTTTCGATGAAGCCGGGCATGATGGACGGGATGTTCGGTAACATGATGGCTGGAGGCGGTTATGATATTGCCGGTAAAGGTTCTGATATGAGCGATCCCCGTTTCCAGGCAGCTGCCATGGTGGGCAAGTTCACTGAAAACGGTCAGATCAGTGTCATCCTGAACGGTAACAATACCAACAACAGAGGTTTCAATGATGTGGCCGGTGGTATGATGCGTGATATGCGAGGCGGAATGGGTCGAGGCAATGGCGGCGGTATAACTACCTCATGGATGGGAGGTCTCAACGGTGCTTGGGATCTTTTTGACGGCGATATGGAGCTTACAGGAAATTATCTGTATAACCGTTCGACCAGGGTGGGCGAAGAAGAGAGCTCAAGACTTACTTATATGAATGACGACCAGGGCAGCAGGCTTCTGAATCATAATGAAGGAACCAATCTGTCTGCATCTCAGGGACATAGGTTCGGTATCCGTATGGAGCATGATTTCTCGAAGAACACTTCTATAGTGTTCGAACCTCAGTTCAATTTCGGAAGCGGAAACTATGCAGAGCACTCTGATTTTTATACTGACAGCTATGTGGGTGAAGATGTCAGACATACCAACAAGGGATTCACTGACAACAGCGGTAACAATCAGAACTGGACTGCAAGCGGTTACTTCCTGATCCGACAGAAGTTAGGTAAGGCTGGCAGGACCATATCTGTCAATTTCAGATATAACTTCAGAAATAACGAGATGCTGGGCTACAACCAGTCTCTTACATATGCCGATCAGGATAATGACGGTGTGTGGGATCTGAAGCCAGATGTTGTCAATCAGAAAGAGGAGCGCATCTCAAAGAATACCTCACTCAACGGTAGGGTCGTCTATACGGAACCCCTTGCCAAGAACCTGTATCTTGAGGCAAACTATCAGTATGGATGGACCAGGAATATTTCACAGAAGACTGCATATAACAGCGGTAATCTGGAACAGACTCTGGGAAGTGATGTGACATCTCTTGTATTCCAGGAAGAGGGATCATACAAGGATATGACCTATTCAAACGATATCCTCAACCGTACCATCAATCAGAGAGGCGGCTTGAGCATGAGTTATCAGAAGCCAGGTATACGTGCCCAGCTCGGTGTAGCGGTGACTCCGACGGATACATATAACAAGACAAATGATGAGACCTATAAGAGTAATGTTGTGAATTGGGCGCCTCAGGCGACATTCAACTATGAGTTCAACGATTATGCTCATATGAGAATCCGTTATAACGGACGTTCATCGCAGCCGTCAACGTCTCAGCTGATGCCGGTTCCTGATAATTCGGATCCTTTGAATGTGTCTTTGGGTAATCCATTCCTGAAACCGTACTTCAGCCATAACTTCAATGCGAACTTCGGTTACACGAATAAGGAGACCTTCACTTCTGTAAACGGTAGCTTCGGTGCAGGTATGGTTGACGGTGCCATCACGAATGCCAAATGGTATGACGATGTCAGAGTCCAGTACTCAATTCCGGTAAACGGCCCAGGAACATATTCGGCGAATGGTCGTATCATGGTCAACTCTCCTTTGGGAAAGTCTGATTTTTCGATATACTCGAATACCAATGCCAATTACAATGAATCGACTTCATTCATAGGTAAGGGCACTTTGGACAGTGGAAAATATTATGATGCGGCAAAAGCGGATTTTAATTATGATCTTTTCCACGAGGATTTTCCTGACCTGAATGAGGCAGGAGATTATTTTACTGCAAACAGGACGCAGACATTAAGTGTTACCCAGAGACTTCGTCTGACCTATAGGACAGATCTGGTCGAACTCATTGCAGGAGGTAGGACAAGGATGTCAAAGTCGTGGTATACGGTTGCAGGTACCAATGTCAATCCGACATGGAACAACCAGGTTGAGTTCTCCATGAACTGGACCATTCCTGGAGGATTGAATATTATAGCTGATGCTGATTATAACTGGTATAACGGTTATACGACTCCTCAGGAAGATGAAATCATCCTCAATGCGGAGATCAATCAGCTGCTGTTCAATAATAAATTTACTTTAGCGCTGAAAGCTTACGATATTCTTGGTCAGTCCAAGAATCTGTCAGTTTCAGACTCGTCCAACTATCATCTCGAGACACGAAACAACACTCTCGGACGATATATCATCCTTTCTGTCACTTATCGTTTCGGCGATTTCAATGCGGCAGGCTCAGGTAGGGGACGAGGAAATGGCGGAGGATATCGCAGAAGATAGTTTTTAGTGCATTTTCTTTAAACTTTTGTAGATTATTTTTGTCTATATATCCGGAGCGACATATTTTTGCCGCTCCTTGATTTGAAGTAATGAAAAAGAAAATATAATTATGATGAAAATTTCCGGTATTTTTTCCAGAATGATGTTAGTAGGCCTTTTGCTTTTGGCCGGATTTTCTGCATATGCGCAGAACTCGTTCAATGTTAGTGTAAACCTTGTGGATGACAAGACAAGCGAACCAGTAGGATATGCAACTGTATCTCTCACATTAGCAGGTGCAGAGGATGCAGCAAAGTATGTCCTCACAGATTCAGATGGTTCTGCAAAGATCACCAAGGTAAAGAAGGGTAATTATGTCCTCAAGGCTGAGATCATGGGTTATGTGACTGTACAGCAGGAAATTGTTGTAGAGAAGGATGTGAATGTGGGCGTGATAAGGCTGAAGGAAGATGTTGAAACTCTGGATGCTGCCAGTGTTTCAGCTGTCGGAAACCCTATCGTTGTAAAGAAGGATACCATTGAGTATACAGCGTCTTCTTTCAAGACATCTGACAATGACATGCTCGAGGACCTCCTCAAGAAACTTCCAGGTGTGGAGGTAAGTTCAGACGGATCCATCACAGCTAACGGTGAGTCTATCACAAAGATCATGGTGGACGGAAAGACATTCTTCATGGATGACCCTCAGCTCGCTTCAAAGAACCTTCCTGCAAAGATGATTGAGAAGGTAAAGGTTGTTGAGAGAAAGTCAGAGCAGGCACAGTTTACAGGAATCGACGACGGTCAGGAGGAATTCATCATCGACCTTTCTATCTACAAAGGTATGATGGACGGTTGGTTCGGAAACCTCATGGCAGGTGGTGGACATGACGCTCCTGAGAAGGGATTCTATAACGATGAACATACATTTGCAGAAGAAGGATGGCGTTACCAGACAGGTGCAATTGTCGGTAACTTCAAGGATCATAGCCAGTTGACTCTCATCGTAAATGCAAACAATACCAACAACCGTGGTTTCAATGACCTTGCTGGCGGTATGATGGGCGGCATGATGGGCGGCGGCGGCATGGGCGGCGGCATGATGATGGGCGGCGGCATGGCTGGCGGCGGCGGAATGGCAGCTGGCGGCATGGGTGGCGGCATGATGGGCGGAAGCGGCATCACCAGCTCATGGATGGGTGGTCTCAATGGTGCATGGGACTTCTTCGATGGAGACATGGAGCTTTCAGGAAACTACCTTTATAATGGTTCGAACATCTTCTCAGAGCAGGAAAGCTCAAAGATTACTTACATGCCGGGCGGCAGCAGCCAGTACTATGATGAGAACAGTACAAGCGTAAGAAATACTGGTGGACACAGAATCGGTGTACGTCTCGACCACACATTCTCTCCAAGTTCATCTATCCTCTTCGAACCTCAGTTCAACTTCGGTGGTGGAAACTTTGACCAGAGTTCAGACTTCTCGACAAGAACACTTGCCGACGGTGCAACTGACCAGACTTTTACAAATGACGGTTTCACCAAGAGCTTCGGTGATAATACAAACTGGACTGCAAGCGGTCGCTTCCTTTACAGACAGCGTCTCGGAAAGGCAGGAAGAACAATGTCGTTGAATGCAAACTATAACTTCAGCAACAATGACATGACAAGTTTCAACCAGTCTCTTACAAGAGCTGCTGAACCTGCAAGTGATGAGTATGTTTATGATCCTGAGAGCGGATATTATCTTCAGGCTATCAACCAGAAGTATCTCCAGAATACTAAGAGTTCGTCATTGACCGGAAGACTCGTGTATACTGAGCCGCTTCTTGAGCAGCTCTACCTCGAGGCAAGCTACCAGTATTCTTGGAGCAGAAGCCTCAGTACAAAGGACGCATTTGACAGCGGTTCTTATAAGTATAGCGATTTCATCTATAATCCGGATGGTGAGGAAAGGAATGATACATACTCTAACTCTATCCTCAACCAGACTATCAATCAGAGAGCAGGTGTAACATTCAGCTATCAGACAGATAAGCTTACTGCTCAGGTCGGAATGTCAGCAAACCCTACAAACACTCATAACGTAACCAATGGTGAGACTTATAAGAATCTTGTGGTGAACTGGGCTCCGGAGGCAAGAGTAAGATACTACTTCAATGACTATACAAACATGCAGCTCAACTATAACGGTAGATCTGCTCAGCCTTCTACTTCACAGTTGATGCCGGTTCCTGATAACAGCAACCCAATGAGCGTGTCATTCGGTAACCCTTACCTCAGACCATACTTCAACCATAATGCCCGTTGGAACTTCGGTTATACAAACATGAGTTCATTCACTTCGATCAACGGTAACATTTCAGGAGGAATGGTTCAGGATGCGATTACAAATGCCCAGTGGTATGACAAGTCAGGTGCGCAGTACTCAATGCCTGTAAACGGTCCTGGAACAGCTAATGCAAATGCCATGATCATGATCAACTCTCCTCTCGGAAGATCTAACTTCTCGATCATGTCGATGACAAACGGACGTTACAACCAGTCGACTTCATACATCGGAACAACAGAGTTCCAGAATACTGAGGTAAGTAAGTATTATGATCCTGTGACTGCATCGTTCGATTATGAGTTGTTCAACGCAGACATCCCTAATCTCGGTGATTCAAAGTTCTTCACAAAGAACCACACAATTTCTGCAGGATTCATGCAGATGCTCCGACTCACTTATAGAAATGACTTCATTGAGCTCATCGCCGGTGGTAGAACAAACATGTCAAAGTCTTGGTATACAATGACAACAGTCAACCAGAAGGCAACTTGGACAAACAATGCGTCATTCGAGATGAACTGGACACTTCCTTTCGGTATGAATATCATCACAGACCTCAACTACAACTGGTATAACGGATATACATCTGCACAGGAGCCTGAGTTCGTGTGGAATGCAGAGATCACACAGCTTCTCTTCAACAACACATGTACAATCGCCCTCAGAGCATATGACATCCTCAACCAGGAGAAGAGCTTGATGGTAACAGATAACTCAAACTACCACCTCGAGTCTCGTACCAACACACTTGGTCGTTATGTAATCCTTTCATTCACATACAGATTCGGAACATTCGGTAACAACCGTGGCGGAAGACGCGGTGGCATGGGTGGCCCAGGTATGGGTGGCCCAGGCGGAATGGGCGGCGGACGCGGCGGTCGCGGCGGCGGAATGCCAATGGGTGGCGGAATGCCAATGGGCGGCGGAAGACCGTTCTAAATCTCCACTTTCAGAATATAAAAAACCGTTTTCATTCAATTGAATGGAAACGGTTTTTTGTTGTGTATGGAATATTGTAAGAAAAAATCCTTAAATTCGTAGGCCACATGATGGAAACATTATTCACTAACCATAATTAAACATGAAACTGAAATCATTAATCTGCGGTTTGTTCGCATTGGCGGCGGCCGTAGCGTGCAAGCCGGATGATCCGGCTGTAGAGCCAAAGGTGGATGTAAGCAGCACGGCTGTCAGCTTGACCGCTGCTGGTGCAGAACAGACGTTTACTGTGACCTCCAATCAGGATTGGACAGCGACAGCTGATCAGACATGGGTAAAGCTTAATCCGTCTTCAGGAGATGCTTCTGATAAAGCTGTAACTGTAAAGATTTCTGCTGATGAGAATACATCGACATCTGCAAGAACTGCTACAGTAACTGTCAAGGGTGGCACAGTGATGAAGACAGTTTCTGTAACACAGGCCGCTGCTGAGCCTGCTCCGGAGCCGGAACCGGAACCAGAACCAGAGCCGGAATCAGATCCGGTACTTGCGGTTGATGATGATACTATTGATGATATTGCTGCAGAGGGTGGCAACACAACAATAACAGTAACTTCGAATAATGCTTGGACAGCAGAAACAGATGTTGAATGGATCGTACTTTCAAAGACTTCCGGTGATGCTACAGCAGAAGAAGGTGAAGTTATCGAAGTGGAGGTTGCTCAGAATACAGCAACTGAAGCACGAGCAGGTGTAGTCACCTTTACTTCTGGCGAACTTACTGCGACTGTGACTGTAAATCAGCTTGCAGCTGAACCAGAACCGGAGCCAGATCCAGAACCGGAGCCAGATCCTATGCCAACAATTCCTGCGGATTACGTCGCAAAGACACTTTGGGAAGGAAACGAAGAGTTGGATTGGTCTAAGGGTATACAGGCTCTTGCATATGGAGCATATGACTGGTCTGTCCGCAAGCCAGGCGAATACCTTAAGTTTACACTCGGACCTACAGACCCTTCTGTTGAATGGATGATGGGTATCCGTCTTGCAACTGATACCGGTTGGGTTCCTGTAGAATCTCTTCCTGAAGTTTATTATCAGCCAGAGGATGGAATCGTTGTTGTTGAACTTACAAGAGAGCTTATCGATCTCTTTGCTGGAAATCTTGGAATGATCGTACAGGGTAATAATATCACTGTTACCAAGATTGAGCTTTATCGTCAGGAAACAACAGAAGAAGAGTCTGATACAATTGACAATGTTTTGAAGAACAGCGGATTTGAGGATGGCGCTTCAAATTGGATGGGCTGGTGGAGCGGATATACTCAGTCTACGGCAGAAGGCAGAAATGGAGGCACTTCATTAGAGTTGACTCTTACTGCATGCGATGAGTTGTGGAGTGCTCAGCTTGTGCAGGATATCGATGCTCTTGTGGCAGGTGTAACATATGCTTACGAGTTCTATGTGAAGGCAGATAATGCTCCTCATCAGATACAGATCTGCGCTCAGAATCCTACTCCTCCTGACTATCCTGGCCTTTATGTGTTTGCAATGCATGAGGCAGGTGAAGACTGGACTCTCTGTACAGGTGAGTTTACATACGAAGGAACTCCTGAGTCTATAACTAGAGTGGGTGTACAGTTCGGTGTAAAGGGAACTGCAGGAGGTGAAAAGATTTGGATCGATGACTTTAAGTTCGGTCCTAAGAAATAAGTTTCCAGGAATAGATAAAAAAGCAGGCTTTGGATTTCAAAAGTCTGCTTTTTTATTGTTATCTGCGGGTGATGAATCTGACTGCCAATGCAAGAAGAAGGAGGATGAAAAGGAAGGTGCTTACGCGTCCTGTGATGTCTCCATGTCTTACATAGAATGTCTGACCGTCTCTGAGCGGTATGCTGTTTATTATCGTTGCAGGCTCCCACCATGGAGTCGGCTGCAGAATTTCACCTGAAGGGCTGATGATGGCCGATATTCCTGTGTTGGCGCATCTTGCGATTGCTCGTCGGGTCTCTATCGCACGAAGAGATGCGTAGCTCAGATGCTGCCTGTAACCCGGTGTGTTGCCCCACCATGCGTCATTGGTGATGATGGTCATTGCGCGTGCTCCTTTGCGGATATATTCAGTGAAATATTCTCCATATACAGATTCATAGCAGACGGCACATCCGAGAGGGATGTTTTCTGAATCTCCGTTTACATGAAGAAGGCTGACCTCATCCTGTCCTACGCATCGTCCCATGACTCCTCCCAGCATGTCATCAAGACGACAGAAGATTTCCGGGTATGGTGTATGTTCTACGCCTACGACCAGCTTACTTTTGTGGAAGATCTCCGTACGGGCTGTTCCGTCTGTTATCAGAGCTGAATTATGTGATTCATACCAAAGCCCGTCACCCAACTGACGTGCTGTTGCAGTCGGCCTTTCTGCAGATTCGATATAGTCATATGAAGACGCTCCGAAAAGGATGTTGACCCCAGGATAATCCTTAAGGAACTCTGTGAATCCCTTCCATGTACGGCTTCTTTCCCAGTCTCCACATTTGATGTCGTTTGTGAAAGTCTCAGGTGCGAGTACCAGGAGAGTACCAGCCGTACTGTCTCTCTTGCGGTATTTCAGCGCCTTTTCTGTCTGAGACAGGAAGATACCGTTCTGCTGAGCCTGAGTCATTGCCTGGAACTTGTTGTACGGATCAATGTTAGGCTGGATGATCATGACTTCTAGATTATCTTCTGACAATGTCATGGAATCCTGATATCTTTTACCGATGATACCGGATATTATTATAGGTGCGGAGAAAAGCAATGTCAGTCCTGCCATTGAAGCAATCTTGGCTTTACCGTTCCAATAGGACCATCTTCCGTCAGACAGGCTGACGAGTATTCCGAAAATGCTCAGATTGCAGAGCCATACCCAGAGCGAACCTCCGAGTGCACCGGTGATCTCATACCATTGTATAGCCCATGTTGTACGGGCGAATGAGTTGCCGAGCACAAGCCATGGCCATGAAATTTCAGCATCGAAATAGAATCTCTCCCATGCTATCCATGTGAACATCAGGAAGATATATGGCAATGTACCGGAGAATTTCTTCTTGCTCAGTCGGAAGAGACCGAAGACCAGAGACATCTGCAGTGAGTTTGCGAGAATAGCGAATATTCCTCCTCCGACAGTAGCATTACATACCCAGAATGTGGTGAAAGTGTTCCACAGTACGAATGCGGTGTAATGATATATCCAGATTCTCTTCTTCTGCAGGATTGTTGCAATCCTCTCCATGCATAGAAGAGGGAGAATGCCGAACAAGGCCAGCAGACCTGTGTGCGGTACAAGAAAAGGAACGGACATCATGACTGCAAACAGCAGTACCATTCCCCATAATATCATATTTTCCTTTTTCATGTTTCGGGAGTCTTAAATCCTGACAAAGATAAGGATTTTTTACTACCTTTGTGAGTTATGTGGATAGATATACTCAAAGGTTTTGCAGTGGGAATATGCGCGTCGGCCCCTATCGGACCGATAGCTATTCTCGTAGTGCAGAAATCATTAAGCAAAGGACATAAGGCCGGTTTTGTTTCCGGACTTGGTGCCAGTGTGGTGGATACTTTCTATGCGTCCATTGCAATCTTTGCACTTGCATTTGCACAGAGTTTCATTGAAGAACATAAGAATATGATTCTCATTGTCGGAGGTGCAGTGCTTATTGCTGTGGGTATTTCAATGGCCTTTTCAAATCCGTTCAGAAAGCTGAAGGCAGATGGAGAGTCGTCAGTATCTCCAAAGGATTTCGGTCAGGCTGTCGCATTGGGACTTTCGAATCCTATGGCGATTTTCGTGATGTTCACACTGTTTGCCTTCTTCGGCCTGGCGAATGAGTCGCCGCACACATGGAAAGTGATGCCGATCATCCTGGCAGTGAGTGCCGGTTCAGTGACTTACTGGTTCTCCATCTCATGGATCCTGAGCCGTTTTCATGGAAATTTCAGAATGAGGACAATCTTGTGGATAAGCAGGATAACAGGTGCTCTGATAGTGATAATCGGTATTGCCTTGTTGGGACAGGGACTTTTCAATGTCATCTTCAAGGGTTTGCCGGTACTTTAATATGAATTGATTAAAAAGTTATATAATGGCAGGTAAAACTGAAAAGAAAGGTTTGTTGAGCAATTGGGTGGTCTGCAATCTCATGATTGCGCTGATCGCTGTGGTCGTTCTTCTTGTCGGAGCGATGGTCTTCCTCAATGTTGTGACCCAACATAATAAGGAACTTTCTGTTCCTGACTTTACGAATCTTACCGTGGAAGAAGCACGGCTCGAAGCTGATGCTGCCGGTGTGAGAGTGGAGGTCACTGATTCTGTATTTGTGAAGAGGATGAAGAGGGGAGCGGTCTACAGACAGAACCCGACAGCCGGATCCAAGGTCAAGGAGGGACGTAGAGTCGTTCTGACCATAAACGCTGTCAATGCAAAGAAGGTGACTATGCCGAATCTCGTGGGACTGTCTCTCCGTCAGGCAAAGGCAGAGCTTATGTCAAGAGGTCTTGTTCTGAACCGTCTTGTCTATGTTCAGGATATGGCTACCAATAATGTGCTTCGTCAGCTGAAGGGAAATCGTGAAATTGAGCCGGGTACCATGATTGACAGCGAGTCGCTGATCGATCTCGTACTTGGATTGAATGATCTTGACAATAAGGCATATGTTCCGGATGTTACAGGACTTAAGAATCTCAGTGCAGTTGAGGCGATTTTCGATCATTCGCTGAATATCAAGGACCTTAAGTTTGATGAAACTGTAAAGGATTACGATGACAGTCTTAGTGCGATGGTATATCGTCAGGAACCGGAACCATCTGATTCGGTGACGGTGGCAATGGGCGACGCAGTTATGCTTTATCTGACAACTGATATTGCAAGGATTCCAGTAAAGACAACAGAGGAAAAGAATGAGTAATTATATAGAATTTGAAGATGATCCTATCAAGGATCTTGACCTTAGAGGCGCTGGTGACGAGGTAGCTTATGAGGACGAACAGCAGGAAATGTTCGAACATTATCGTTTTGACATTTCTGCAGGTCAGGTGCCCATGCGTGTTGACAAGTACCTTGCGACACATATGGAATATACTTCGCGTCATCGTATCCAGCTCGCGATCAAGGCTGAATATATACGTGTCAACGAGAAGATCGTAAAGGCGAACTATGTGGTACGTCCCGGAGACGTAATCAAGTTCGTTATGCCTTACCAGCGTCGTGGACTCGAGATTCTCCCTGAGGCTATTCCTTTGAATATCGTTCATGAGGATGATGATGTCCTCGTGCTCAATAAGGAGGCCGGTATGGTCGTTCATCCAGGTCACGGCCATTTCAGCGGTACTCTTGTCAATGCTCTTGCCCACCACCTTGGCATATCTCAGGATGCAGATGCTGAGGATGAGAGAATGGGTGTGCTTGTTCATCGTATCGATAAGGACACATCTGGTCTTCTTGTAGTAGCAAAGAACGATGAGGCTCAGCTCGACCTTGCAAAGCAGTTCTTCGTACATTCGATCGAGCGTCGCTATGTCGCTATCGTGTGGGGTAATCTCAAGGATGATGAAGGAACCATCATCGGTAATATCGGCCGCGACCCTAATGACCGCATGAGATTCAAGGTGTTCCCGGACGGTGATTATGGAAAACATGCCGTGACTCATTATAGAGTTCTCGAGCGTTTCGGATATGTTACGGTGGTAGAGTGTCGTCTTGAGACAGGACGTACCCATCAGATCCGTGTACATTTCAACTGGATCGGCCATCCGCTTTTCAATGACGAACGCTATGATGGAGCAGAAATCCGTAAAGGAACTATCTACGCAAAGTACCGTCAGTTCATAGAGAACTGTTTCAAGCTCTTGCCGCGTCAGGCCCTTCATGCCAAGACCCTCGGTTTTGTACATCCTAAGACCAAGCAGATGGTCCGCTTCGATTCACCTCTTCCTGCAGATATGCAGGCTCTGATCGACAAATGGCGCAAATACTCTGAGAACATGTCACAGTTCCTTGAGGAAGAATAAAGAAAAAGGAGAGAAACTCTTAATCGAGTTTCTCTCCTTTTTCTTCATAGAATTCATTCTGCAGAACCGTGAAGTCGGTTGATTCGACTACTTCGATCTTACATCTGTACTTCTTTTTCCACTTTCCTACTATAGAGCTGAAAAGTCCTCTTGTCAGATAGGCTCCGAGGATCGGGTTTACCTTGAGGGTCAGGCTTGTGATGCCCTTGTCCATTACAAGGTGTGAAAGTTTCCTTTCAATAGCCTCGTCTATCACGACACTTGATGATATCTTTCCAGTACCGTTGCATACCGGGCAAACCTCCTGGGTGTTGATCTCGGTTGCTGGACGGACTCTTTGCCTTGTGATCTGCATCAGTCCGAATTTTGTGAGCGGGAGGACGTTGTGCTTTGCTCTGTCCACCTCCATCAGCTCGACCATCTTCTTGTAGAGGGCATTTCTATGTTCGTTGCT
>JAFZFH010000040.1 GCA_017555965.1 Bacteroidales bacterium | reverse complement strand
GTCTTTTTCCCCCGGCAAATTTTGCGAACTCCGCGATTTTGCCTACGGACAAAATCTCTGCGTTCTTTATGCAAAATTTCCTCCTCCAAAAGCCAAAAGACTCCAGCTTGTTGTGCCCCAAACCCCACAGGGGCTATGAACGTCAGAGAGCAGGACGTACCTCGCCCGAAGGTCAGTGCGTTCCGGCCGAAAAATAACATAATCGGACCTAAATTGTGTAACAGACTTCCACCGTCATCACTCGCTTGAAAAGAAGGTGTTTAGTGAAGGTCATTGGCACGTAAGAACGTCCTGTAAGCGTCAGATTACACAATTCCGATTATGTTAATTGTCTGCGTTGTAGCACGTTAGGAGGTTTGTGCGCAAACGCTCTCTGACGAGGCGGCTGGCAATAATGAGCCTCCCTCAGGGACTAACGGCCTCCAAGTCCGTCGGGAGGCTCAGGACTTTCGGCGTGAAGAATGTCAAGGATGTTCCGCTGATGAAGGTCAGGGAGTAGAGTCGCGGCAGTATCTCTGATGACGGCCGAAAGTCCGAAAAGTAATTGCCAGCCTTAGCAGCACAGCTGCGGGCCTTCTCCAGTCTTTCACCACTTCCTCCGCTCCAATCCACTCGTTCCACCTGCGTTCCACTCGATTCCTTTCCGCTCCCTCAGTCGTGAAAGACTTCCGTAGGCAAGGTATCGGCTATGGCCGATGTCTTTAATAATTGACCGCTTGATCCTCTCCAGACTTGAAAGCCTTTCCGCTTTGCTCCAAGTCTTCCAAATCTTCCGAGGGCGGTCAAAGGCGAGACTGTGTGATTTATTCCGTTCCGCTATCGCTGCTCTCCATAAATCCCACAGACTCGCCAAGGCACGCATCAAGGCCGTGGCGTTAGTAGTTCTTAGTCAGCGTATGTGCCAGAGCCGGAAAGACCATTATCTCCCGCTCGAACCTCAGTGCGTCCGGCTCCTGTCGCGCCCTACGGGCTTGCCCCCTATGGCATTTGCCGTCAGTTTCCGCATCCGCTTCGCGGAAGCGAAAACCGCCGTCAAACACCATAGGCCAACACACATTCGCCCGCTTGGGCCTCATCACAAGTGCACCCTCATCTCCCGCCCGACGGCCGTATCTGCGGCGTATATATTTGTAGCAAAGTGATGCATCTTCCGGCTATCGCCTCCAGATGCTTGGCTTTAGCGGATACTTGTGCGTAACTTGCTGATGTTCACTACTATACTTTGAACTCCTCTTGACTTTAAGACTTGTAAACGCCCTCGCGGGCACCTAATCCTCAAAATATGCCACGATTTTATCCTGACACACTCTTTTCTGATTGCTGGTCCTCGATTGGCGATGTCACTTTTTATCACCGGAATGGTATCTGCTACTTCAGGAGCAAGGCCTATTCAGAGTTTGCCGGTACTGCTGAACAGCTGGAGCAGAAGACTCTGCATCAGAGGGCGATAAAAGCCTGGAGGGGATTGACCTCGAAGGATCAGAAGAAATGGAGACGTTATGCGGAGGGTGTTGCTGCACATCGTCCTCCGTATGGGGATGGAAATAGCATCAGCGGGTATAACCTGTTCGTGTCAGCATATCACGGATTTGCACAGCTGGGGAATGAGCATGTGCCGGTACCGAAGAAGTTTGAGCCGTTCCCGATCTTTTCTCTCGATTTCATTTCTGCCGAGATGGTTTCATTGTTTGACGTGCAGCTGCGGTTCAAACTGACTTTGTGCGGAACCTCAAAGTATAACAGGTATCGAGTTCTTGGGAAGATCCAGATCGAGGAGCCAGGAGTCGGTTGTCATCCTGGCAAGATGAGAAACTTTCTATCAGAGTCCGTTCCTGATGATGCGAGTGCAGAAGTATCTTTTGTGGTGCCGATGAACAGAAATGATCTGCAGATGTTCCAGATACACATCAGGTATCTTCTCCTGGATACCGTAACAGGATATCGTTCTCTTTATCATAGTTTGTCTGCTCTTGGCAATATCGGTTAAATAGCAATAAGTTAGCAACTTAAAGCAAGATAAAGCATTGAAAACCAACTCTCTATAAACGCTTCGTCTATTGTATATCTTTGCTTTCAGAGATTTAATTTAGAGTATGAAAGCACTGCCATCAATAGCATTTAATGAGTTCAAGGGTTCAGCTGGGGACGTGACGGCCAGAGTATCAAAAGGCCGTCAGGTTCTCTCAGCTCGTTCTATGCATTCATCATCAAAGACACCGGCTCAGGCTGTGTCTCGTAACAGACTTGCTAAGATCTCAAGGTCTTACAAGAAGCTCACTGATGAACAGATGAAGGCTTGGGCTGTGCTGGCTGAGAAGATGAAAGGTATTTCCACTTTCGGCCAGGCTGCAGAACTGACTCCGCACAATGCTTTTGTCAGGATCAATTCCAATCGTGCAATGGTCGGCATGCCTCCGCTTGAAGAGGCTCCGGTGTATATGGCAGATGTTCCTGAAGTGATTTACGAAGATCTTTGGATTTCTCCTGATATGATCGTGTTTACTGGTCTTGAGGTCCCGTCAGATACTTATCGACTTGTCGTTAAGATGTCTCCAGCTCAGAGTCCTGGAACTAGCAGCGGTTGGAGTAAGACTGTAATCGTGGCTCCGGGTATTGTTGATGACTGGGGCGATGCAGACATCACAAAGCTTTATACGGAAACTATCGGAGTGGCTCCTCAGGAAGGACTGAAGTATTATCTAGAGTGTTGGTGGCTAGATACTGAAACCGGATTTACCGGTGAGAGTATGTGGGTATCTGCAATCTGCAAGGCAGGTTCTACAGCCTACAATCAGGTATATACTCCACGAGCCCGAGTGACGATGAATGAGCTTGCTGAAAGCGAGGGATTCGAGAGTCTTGATTTTGAGCTCTCGCATGGTTCTACAATTCTTTCTGTGGATGCTTCGTACTCCAACAATACAGGTGTAGCTTCTGGTGGATTTACTCTCAAGAAGCCTATAGAGAACCTTCCGGATATTTCTTCTTGGGCTCTTGGTAGATGTAATAATCCTGATCGTGATTGGTTCTTGAAGCCATGTTTGTTTGCTGTTTGGACTAGCACCTGGAGAGGTGAAACCGAAGGTACTTTAGCTCACAGAGCAGGGCAGTATGAAAATGAATACGTCGAGGTCTTTGGCTCGGCACCAGTATTTAAGAAATAACGATTGACAATTATGATTACTTCAACAGGGAATAATTTCGGAGCGGGCTCTATAACCTTGAAAGACTTTCAGTCAGAGAAAGTTCTTGTGCTTAACGGCAAGTTCTCTTTCAGCAATAAGAGCGAGGCCTTCAAGGCCGCAACTGTGCTAGAGATATATGTTCCGACGCTCTCGATTCCTAAGAGTGGAATGAGTGGCTGTTACATTATGTATGAGGCTAATGGAAAGTTTTATGGTACCACTATCAAGACGTGGGTAAAGAACCGTAATACTATCTGCGTAGAGAAGTTGGATCATTGGTCAGATCAGACCGATGACTACACAATATACTTTGCTAATCTTTACGTTCCAAAGGGTCAGAGAGGTGTGTTTGAGGTATGCCAGGCAACAAGATTGACTTTGACAAACACAACTTCAAATAACAATTATGGCTACTATCAAAGCTGCTATATCTGTGATGATTGGTGCATGATTGCTCTGATGACCGAATCGTATAACACCGCGAGTGGAACTAATGATGAAGTCGTTACGCTTGATGGTTTTCCAACTGATGTGGATGTTGAGTTGCCTTTCGTGGGTGACAGCGTCAACGGAGGTCAGAGTTATGGAACTGACATGTTGAAAGCGTCGATAAAGGATGCTACACTCACAGTGTTCCAGGTTCCGTTCGGATGGGGCGGAATGCCAAAAGAACATTTTCTGTTCGGAGTGTTTATCAGAAACAAACAATAACCCCTTAATATTTTACCATTATGAAGTACATTCCTTCTATCGCTTTTGAGGAGATGTCAGGCTCCGCAAAAGGAGTGACCGCAGCCAAGGTGCGTGGTCGCAAGTACATCAGAAACCGCGGTTACGGCGGTGGATTCAAGACATCGGCTCAGGCTGCTGTTAAGTCTATCTTCAAACAGCTCTCACAGGGCTGGAAGTCTCTCACCAATGCTCAGATCCTTGCGTGGAACCAGCTTGCTAACACGCAGAAAGGTAAGAGTGTTCTCGGTACCTCATCAAAGATCTCAGGTGCGAACCTTTACTCTCGCCTGAACTTCTGGATCGTCAAGTGTGGCGGTGCTGCACTTGCAACTCCTCCTACTCTCGTCGGTGTAGATGCTCCGGGTGAAGCAGAAGTTGACTACTCAGCTGATGCATTCACATTCCAGCTCACAGAGATGCCTGATTCAACCGAGGATCTCAAGCTCGTAATCATGGCATCTGCTCCTCAGAGCAATGGTGTGACCAAGGCATTCAGCAAGGCTGTCCAGATTGGTGCTCCTCGTGAGATCGCCGATGCTGCAATCGACATCAAGGCAGAGTACGAAGCCGTTCACGGAGTTCCAAACACCGCTGCACCGAAAGTATTCATGAAATACTTCTTTGTTAACTCAAAGACCGGTGAGAAGTCTGGCGAGATGCTCGTACAGGCAACCTACGCAGAGTAATCCTGCATGTCCTCCATCCTCATCACCCCGTCCGCCACGCATGGCTGGCGGGGTTTTGTGTAACCCTAAGTACAGCAATAATCATGAAGACCTCACCTAAAGGAATCGCTTTGATAAAAGAGTTTGAAGGACTACGCTTGAAGGCATATCTCTGCCCCGGTGGAGTCTGGACTATCGGCTATGGCCATACTGCAGGTGTAAAGCCTGGAATGGTCATTTCTGAAGCTCAGGCAGAAGAGTATTTGAAGGCTGATCTAATTTCATTTGAAAGGTATCTGAACGGCCTAGGATTGGCTCTCAATCAGAATCAGTTCGACGCCTTGATATCGCTGATATATAATATAGGTATAGGGAACTTTCAGAAATCAACTCTCCTTCGCAAAGCACGGATAAACGCCAATGATAACTCGATCGTGGACGAATTTCTGCGTTGGGTCTACTCTAAAGGACGTGTCCTGCCAGGACTTCAAAGGAGAAGACTTCGTGAAATGAAACTGTACTTCTCAAACGAATGATGTAATGGAAACCAACAACACACTAGACTTCGTCGGAACATACATAATCCCGATGATCACAGCAGCTGTCGGATGGCTTGTGGGAACCAGGAAACGAAAGAATGATTTCCTGCAGGACCTGCAAGCCTCAATAGATCTGCTCTCATCAGAAAACAAGAAACTGCTCGCCGACATAACATCCGTCAATGCTGAGATCGTTGCAGTCCGCAAAGAAAACGAAGAGCTCAAAGCCTCCGTGGATAAACTCTGCAGTGAGAACTCCCAGCTCAAGGAAGAGATCAGGCAACTCAAAGACAAAATACACAACCGCTAAACCATTCAAACATGAAAAGAACAATCATAGCAATGGCAGCAATCCTCTCACTGCAGAGTTGCTGCCATAAACTTTATCCTCATACCACAGAAGTAACTGAGAAAACAGAATCAGTAACAGAAACCATCCGCGACACAGTCATAATGGTACAGCCCGACTCAAGCATCATGCAGGCTCTCATCCAATGTGACTCCACAGGAAGAGCAAGACTCCAGGAAATAAACGCCCTCAAAGAATCAGCCCGCCTGCAGCAAACAATCTCAATAGAGCCGGAGCCCAAGCCATACAAACCGGCAGTGATCACAGTAAAAGCGACTGTCGACTCGATGGGAATCTATCTCACCTATAAAGAACGCTACAAAGAAACCGCACAAATCCAGAAGATCGAGACCACAATCGAGAAAGAAGTAAATGTTCTGAAATGGTGGCAGAAACTATTTATCACCCTCGGAATCCTCTTCATCTGCCTGGTTGCAATAAAAATTTCAGTAAAATTTTTGACAAAATGACGGATTTTAGTCTAATGAAATTTAACAAACACAAAAGAGGTTTTACAAGCCCCAACTTACAAAAAGTGTTTGTAAAAGTGTTTGTAAAACCTCTAACTGATTGATATACAATCTGAATTGTGGAGATGGGCGGACTCGAACCGCCGTCCAAACACCGCACCAGAGAGCTTTCTACACGCTTAGTCTTGCTTTGGTTTTCGACCAGGAGCTGCCGCCAGACAGGCTACTCAAGGCTTATCCTCTAAATCTTAGCGGAGCTTAAAGGAGTCGCTCCGAGCATCCCGTTTGAATGATACCCTGAAAACCGGTCATAACAGGCCTAAAGACCGGAAGGATACTCGTCGGCGACGCAGCCTTGGCGTCGCGGATTAAGGTAGTGTGCTTTGCAGACTACGCAGCGAGTGCATAAGAGTTGTTGCCAACTAATTGTTTGAAGGTCGAGATTTACGGGCTGGCCTACAGAGCCCGGCGTGCTTACTGTCCAATGTCTGATGCTGTCAAAACCAAAACATCCCCATTGATATGCTCTCGCGAGCAAAAAAACAGTCCCTCGTGAAAGGGACTGCAAATATAATACTTTTCTCTAAAACAGAGATATTTATTTCTTCGCTCTGAGAAGTCTCACTGGCTTCACAGGAGCAAGGCTGCGAGCCTTCTTTGCTATATTCTGAGGCGCTGCAATCGAACCTGTCTGCGTACCATCGTAAAGCGGAAGTTCGCCAGTGTATGAACCCTGGAATGCAATCTGATAATCATCGTCATAGAGAGTGTAAGACACTGTGTACTTGCTACCAGATACAGCAATTGTCATCGAACCATCAGTCGCACCTGCGATCGCATAAGGACCCTGATAAAGCCATGTTCCCATTGGATAATCCTCGCCCTCATACTCATCGATGTAGCCGTAAATCAAGCTCATGTGTGAGAACGGATCCTTATCAAATGCCTCGATAGTGTATGTACCAGCTGCTGGAGTCGTACCCTTGCAGAAGAACTCGAGAATAATATTGTAACCCTCGCCAGTGTAGTCGTCAAGGCTGAAATTGTTATCAGCAAGCTCAATCCACCAGTTAGCTACATCGTCAGGCTGCTCCTCGTAATAAACTCCGAAATACACGGCATCTCCCTTGGTATATGTGGTGTTGTACTGCTCATATTTGCTTCTATCAGTTTCGCCCTCAGTGTTGTCTCCAGTGTTGTCACCACCGTTGTTGTCGCCATCATTATTACCGTTGTCTCCATCAGTATTGCCACCATCATTGTCGTTTCCAGAATCATCATCAGAAGGGGAGTCATCAGGGATTATGATTTCAGAATCTGTGTCTCTGTCTGGAGTAGAATCCAAAAGGTCGCATGCGCCAAATGAAAGTGCAAAAACTGCGATTGTCAAAATGCTTAAAATACGTTTCATAACACTACTTTTGTTTAATTCTCATCAAACTTACATAAAAACTTTCGTTTTTACGCCCGTTAGAATAAAAATCAAGACCACATACTATCTTTAAAGAGCTAAAGCGGTCATGACTTCTCAGCCAGCCGCACATCCTAAGTGTAACGAGGTCTATGCCTCAAAAAT
>JAFZFH010000039.1 GCA_017555965.1 Bacteroidales bacterium | reverse complement strand
GTCGTCAAGGATACGTGTACGTATACCCCCTACCACAAATGGGCGCTTTAATTCTGGCGTAAGTAAAGGATCGCGGCAGAATGTTTCCAACATAATAGTTCCTCCATAATTAAATATTAAACTTCAGTTTTCCATTTGATCGTGGATGGAGAACCAGGCTATATTGTTTATTTCTGTATCGGCTTGACTTCCTGGAATCCGTCCCAGTCTATAATAGAGATCAGTTCGTCAATCTGCTTCTGCGTAACGCCATCTCCTATCCTGGGAAGGTAGCGCTCAGGATTGCTGATGAACGAGCGTCCATAGTGATATTGCGGCCTTATTGCAACGGATCCTGTCTGATAGTGTAATGCTAACAGTTCTTCTGCATTTCTTAACACATATGGCACCCCGGCCTTGTATAGGGCGACGGCCATGCAGATCAGATTCGGTATCCAGCCTTCATAGTGAGCTGCTAGTTCCAGGTAGTAATCAGCTCCATCAGATTGAGGGAACAAGTGGACACGGGCATAACACACATCATAACAGTGATACGGTGAATTGGCGTCTCCCCACTTCTGGAAATCAGATTCGGAATCCCAGTCATATCCTTTGATATTGCTCATGTATCCCTTACTTGAATGCCGGAACACCTCCTCCAAAGGCAGATCTTTCAGATGCTGATTCCCAGGCTGTGAAGTATAGGCTATCTTCCATATCCTCATGTACTCCCTAAGCGTCAGCTTCAGATGAGAAGTTTCCGGCCTGCGGGTCGCCAGATCTTCCATTATTCCAAGTGTTTCCCCATCCAGATCCAAGAATTTCTCCTTCGTTATCCTGCACCATTCTTTTGTCGCAATCTTTCCCGTCCTCATCCTGTGCGGGTAATTCTCCTCAAGGTATCTGATGTAACCTTGAGGGTCATTCTTGATAGATTCCACAACTGAGATGAGATAGGCTTCAAGCTTAGTCAAGAAAGCATATACATCGTACTTGTATGTATCCACCTGCTCACGAGGCGTATATACATCCTTAGTATTTCCTATCACAACATCATCGTGCAACCGTCTGGATATATACAAGAACACAAGCTCCTCATAATGCCTGACGCCTATCTGACACCATTCCTTTGCATATGGATGTCTGTATCTCCATTTCTTCTTCCACTCCTTCATCCTTGCGCCAGTCTTCTTCCTGTATTCCTCGTATGTACACCAGTCTTCTATCGTGCCTCTGACAGCCTCTATGTATACATAACGAAGCTCATCGACTCCCATGGGTTCGAAGGCGCTAAGAAGTTTTTCTATTCTGACTATTACCTCTAGACTCTTATCGTCTACAATGGTTATCTCCAGATTATGACTGACGGGAAGCTGGTTGAACTCCGAAATCAACGGAGGATTCTTACAAAATGTCTTTACCATGGCTAATAGTTTAAGATACTGGTAGATCAAAAATAAAGGATTTGGCTCTGAGGGAATTAATACGATATCCGACAGATATAATCATATCAAGATTATAAAATTCGACCTCACGTTCTACTCTTCGTTTGCCCTCCATACGAACTATTCGATTTTTTCGAATAGTTCGATTTGCCTGTAGTTCAGCACATTTGAAGATTGACTTAATGTGATGATTAATGGTATTTACTCCAACTCCGAATAAATCTGCTATTGATTTTTGTGTAGCCCAAATAGTTTCGTTAGTCTTATCGACCAGAGCTTCTACTGATACTGATCCATCGCCTGAGCGATAGATAACAACCTCGGTGTTTTCCATCCTTTAAATCCAAAATAAAACAATCGTATGTTGTTCCATTTGATCGTGGATGGAGAACCAGAAAGAATGCTGTTTTGAACGGCCAGCTGCCTTGTCCCGTTAGATCGAGGACGGGAAACCTGAATGAACTGCGAAGTTAAACAATTTGTTCTGCCCAACAAGCATTCTTTCTGATATTTATCACGCATAAAGCGTAATCAAATTTGATTACACCTCCTCAATAACCTCATAGTCATCCAGACCCGGGATGAGTGCCAGACCAGATTCTTCCAGGTGTATCTGACCACGATCGTCGATCAGCCTTACCGTCACTACCCTGCCGCTCATGAGGGCTGCCTGAGTATCTTTGCCGTTGCAGTCGTCCATGCGGATGATTCTGATTCTATCACCTTTCTTCATATTCATTTATTATGGGCGGGACTATCTCCCGCCCGGTTACACATTTATCATTCCACCACCTTTATTGAGGTGGCACGTATCTCAAGACCAGTCTTTTCCATACCTTCTGGAGTGATATACCTAGACGGGGCAATCCATCCTTCCACATGAACGGTATCACCTTTGCTCAATGCTACAATATTCACCCCTTCATCCTCCATTGCCTTGACAAGATGCCAGATGGGATTGTGTATAACGCGACCTTCCTTTGTCCTTGTGGTCATATCCGTAATGATAGTCAACGTAGCGACCATTTCGCCTGCATCCTCGGCAAGGCTGCACCTGTCAACCTTACCGAGAAGCTCTACACGATTGATGGAATACTTCTTCATGTTATTCCTCGATAACCTTAAGCGAAGTCGCTACTACTTCAGTAAAGACTCTTTCCGAACCGTCTGCAGCAGTGTACCTGCTTGCTCGAAGTCTGCCTTCCACACGGACCAGCACTCCCCTGTCCAGCCTTTCTGTACTTGCATCGGGTGAGGGCATGACAGAGACATTGTGCCATGTGGTCTCACATATGGTCTGGCCGTCCTTGCCGGAATAGATGTGGTCGGTCTGAAGGCTGAATGCAGCTGCAAGTCCCTCTCCGACAGGATAGATCCTGACTGTGCCGATCCTTCCTTGAAGCTCGACACGATTGATTGTGTTGTTGTTCATTAGATGTGATTATTTTGAGTTGAACTTCAGCGTCTGCTCATCCGCGAAGCTGTAGAAGCTGCCTGAGCTGACGATGATATGGTCGAGGAGACTGATCTCCATAAGCTTGCAAGCCTTCGTCAGCTTCCGGGTATGCTCGATATCCGACACGCTCGGCAGAGGGGAACCGGAAGGATGATTGTGAAATACTATGATGTTCGTGGCCTGCTTGCTCAGAGCTTTTGCAATGATGTCACGGGCTGATATGTTCACGGAATCCAGTGAACCTTTGAAAAGCATCTCGTAGGACAGGACAACGTTTGCCCGGTTCATGTATGCAACCCAGAGCTCCTCATGGTCGAGCCGTCTGAGTCTGTCTCCGGCAATAGCGGCCGCATGCTTGGAATCACTGATGCTCTTTCCAGTGATATCCTCGCGGATGCTCATATATTCCGCCACCACATCTCTGAGGGCACGCACCTTTTCTTCCTGTGACTTAGAGAGTCCGTACAGCTGAGGATTAAAGTTCTCGCTCAGCAACTCATCAAGGCCTACCGGCTCCTTGAGCCTCAGACCCAGTCTTTCCAATGACTTCATATGGGTTAATTTGAATTACGAGCCAAATGAAGACACGCCAAATGGTCTTCACTGCAAGATGGAACGAGGAAATACTATCCATAGGATGGAGATTTCCGCCGGTCAGGGGAACGTCTTCTTGTCAGGAAGATCATGTGTCTATCTTCGCGCGGGAATTCAAGAAAACCCGATCTGAAGCCCTTGAAATTTCGTAACATCGAAAACAATGTATTCAAGATGTCCACGTTATTGTAGTTAGTGCCCGGGAGTCATCTAATGGACCTTTCTGGGGTACTGGACCATTCTCTTTCCCTTCATCAAACGCATGTCTATACTATGCTCTTGCTATTAAAGCATAGCTTATTATATGCTTATCGCCTCAGGAAAATTTTCCCGCAAGTAATTGTGACACAAGAAACTGACTTGACAACTTCAAATCAAAAGAGGACTTTTGGAATGTTAAGTAGGACTTTTGGAATATCTGGAGAGATACCTAATGGGACTTTTTGAATAAATCGAAATTCAAGTAGGACTTTTGGAAGAAAATGAATTTTCAGGAAATAAATTGGTAGTAACTTACTACTTATTTTTCCTCAGGATATTTCTCCATACATTTGCCGCCGACCAAACTATGCAGACATGTCAGAAACCCATCATAAGCTCACTGTTGAAGAGAGGGAGAAAGCCTCACGGGAAGTTGTCCAGTCATACATCGCCACAACAGCGATGTACGATTTCAATGTCTATGAGAAGCGTGTCCTGTACAACCTGGTCAAACTGGCACAGAGTCAGATCGAAGGGGTGAAGCTGGCAGACAACCTGTACAAGATCGAGCATGGCCTGGAGGATTTCCTCAGGATTGAGCTCCCTATGGCGGACTTCCTTACGGATTCAGAAGACAAGAACCACTCCAGGGTCAAGACCGCCCTCAAGTCCCTTCATCAGAAGACATTCTACTACAAGGATGATGAGGTCTGGGAGTGTATGTCAATCATTGCCAATCCACAGATAAAGCAGCATTCGTCAAGAGTCTCATTCATCGTCAACTCGAAGGTGTGGGATGTGCTGCTGGACTTCTCAAAGGGCTTTTCGCGATATGACTTCGAAGTCGCATTCAGCCTTGAGAGTTCTTACTCGATGCGCTTCTATGAAATACTTGCCGGTCAGGAGGATCCGATCACATACAGCATAGAGTTTTTACGAAAGGAATTCTGCCTGGAGGACAAATACGCCCTGAACAAGGATCTGATAAAGCGCGTCGTCGAGGCCGCAAAGAATGAGCTGGATGCCAAGTCTCCGGTATCATTCACTTATCATCTGCTCAAGACAGGAAGGAAGATAACCCATATAACCTTCACTCCGGTCAAGCATCCGGCAAACGCACCTAAGGACGCCTTCTTCAGACAGTCTGTCAGGAAATACGGAACTGCAGGCCAGCTCTCAGCCGACGAATACCGCTTCCTCAGGGAAATCGGCTTCACCGATGCCGGTATAAAGAATAACCTCTCACTCCTGATGGAATGTCAGAAGTCACTTGATCTCATATACGAGCTTGCACTTATCAAAGGCAAATCAAGAACAAAGAAGAACCCTTGCGGGTGGTGCATCCGCACTCTTAAGGGGAAATTGGCCGATTCATTGGCAAAGGCCTTATAGAATAAGATTCTATAAGTTAAAAATTCTTTAACAAATCTCTCAAAAATCTATTGCACGATGTTAAAATTCCTTTAACTTTGCCATCGCAAGGTTAAAGCGGATTTCCATGTACAGAACACAGATTAACGCAGTCACAGCTGCATTATTCGTCGTTTTCATGTCACTATTTGCCAGTTCAGAGGCAAAAGCACAGAGAACGATGCGATATCAAAATATTTTAACAGAACAGTTGAGCGTCCCATACGCCAAGAATCCAGACATTGGTGGTGTTCTAAGCTATGGGCAGTACACCCTGAACGGTTATTGGAGTGCTGGTATTCAATCAATCGGCAGAACACAGCCAGAAGGCAAATATAATCTCCTGCAGACACAGACACTCAGGCTTTACGGTGAATACATGCACCGGTTGATCTCAGACAGAAAACGAATCATCAATCTATACTGCGGCGGTGGTCCTTTCATCGGATATGAATTTTATGATCCGTTCGGAAGGCTCCCCGACCATATCCAGAAATCAATAGAAGACAATGCGTTCATATACGGAATCACGGGTTCTATCGAGATAGAGATTTTCCTAATGAAGAAGATAGCATTTGTACTGGGGGCAAACATGCCGCTGACCTTCGGATCAGAGTCGTCATGGTTCAGAGGAAACAGTACGGCCGGATTACGAATCAACTTATAGGAAACAACATACCTTCTGTCAAAAGAAGGATTTATCACAGTTCAGCATGCAGGTCCGTCGTGAGATGCGCCTGCTTTATAAAGAAAACACTTTAATCAAGATATGAAGAAGATTTTAATATTGATGACTTTCATCACTCTCATCTCAAGCAATGCTTCGGCACAGGACTGGAGCATCTCGACCAATCTTGTAGATTACATTACCCTCGGTACGCTGAATATGGAAGGTTCTGCCGCCACAGGCCGTCATATAACTGTCAACGCGTCAGGAAGGGTCAATCCATGGACCTTCCATAAAGGAGATCCAGCCAAGCAGATGCAGAACAGGCAGCAGACCTATGCCGCGGGCATCAGATACTGGCCATGGCACATCTATTCCGGATGGTGGTTCTCCGGAATGGCGCAGTATGAGGAATACAACCGTGGTGGGATCTTCTCTCAGGCCACAGAGGAGGGTGACGCATTCGGACTGAGTCTGGGAGGAGGATACTCCCTTATGATTCACGAGAACCTGAACATTGACTTCGGCCTTTCACTCTGGGGCGGTCAGAAGACATATGTCAGCTATGCCTGTCCGTCATGCGGCAGGATCACCGACAAGGGCAGCAAGTGGTTCTTCATTCCCAATGAGCTGCGAGTGGCAATACAATACATCTTTTAGAAATACTGATATGAAGATCCTATTATCCAACACAAGCATTGACTTCAACAATTATCATTCTGCAGTCCTGCACGAGACTTTCTCAGTGATCAGCTTCTGCGTAAGGAATGAGATTGACGAGAGGTGTCTGCAGATACCTCTTCAATTCTACAGCTGCCAGGATGCCAGGGAGGCCTATAAGATCATCCTGCAGGGACGGAACGAGAAAGCCCAGTGCATTGACCTGAGCAGATTCACCTGCAGCTGGCCGATGCATCTTGCCATGAAGATCGAGCAGTATGCACAGCATATGTTCGACTTCGACAGACCCATCAACATTTAAACGAAGCCGACACTGTCATGAAGATCATCACATACTGCAAGACTCTGGACCTGGACGAATGCCAGGAAATCCACTTTGACCATGAGAATGCCATGGTAAGATTCTTCATCGGAGGATTTGTAGAGCAGTTCCATTTTGCATGCCCTGACACAGCCTTCGATTTCATGAATGAGATTACAGAGGGGGTATATAACGGAAGTCCTTGCGTTGACCTCTCACACATCATAGCCATACCGGAAACATTAAACGTCAACAAGTTCAAGGATGAGGTAAAGGAACGCATCAACAATTACAATCCATCAGAATATGAAGAGGACAAATAGCATATTACTCACTCTATTCTCATTGCTACTGTGTTCATGCGTCCATGAGTTCGCGGTGATAGACAACTCCTTCGAGTTCGCCGCAGAAATCACCTACGACAGTCAGGCCGATGAGCGCAGGCTTACCCTTACACGCAAAAGCGGAGCTGAAGGCAACCACTATAAGGTTGCGTTCACTCTTGACGGAGAGAGAACCATGACCCTTACCGATGCCGACGGAATGACCATCGAGGGGTTCTTCAATGAGTCGTTTGACGATGTATCGTCAAGGACTTACACCATGTCAAGAATCTCTCCTGGCGAGCACACTCTGAATATTGAGATAACGACAGAGGAGTTCAGTCAGTCTCTGGCAGTTACATTCGTCGTCGAGGACTTCTCGTTTGAGTTCGACACTAAGGTCATCTTCGACCACAAGAGCAAGACCCACTCACTTGAAGTGACGCTCAAGGAAGGAGTTCCTACCGACACCTATACCATTGCGTTCACTGTAGACAACAAGGAGCCCAGGAAGACCTATCAGGAGACCTTCACGGATGCAATCGTGAAGACCTTCGACCTCCCTCTTCAGGAACCTGGAGAGCACACCGTGAACCTTCAGATAACGACGTCGAAGCATTCCCAGAAGGCGGATCTCCCCTACAAGGTCAACGACTACTCGTTCAAGATGCAGGCAGATATCGAATATGATGCAGAGAACCTCTCTCACATCCTCTTCCTTACCCTGCTTCAGGGATCCAGGGATGAGACCTACACGGTCTCCTACACCGTAGACGGAGGACATGGAGTAAAGCTTATCAGTGAAGAAGGCAAGGAGCTCGGGGCATCTTTCACCGAATCCTTTAAGGATGCCACCGTAAGATCCTACGATCTCTCAAGGGCAGAGAAAGGTAAGCATACGATGAAGATGATCATCAGCACCAGTGACTTCTCACAGGTTCTGGAAATCCCTTATGCGGTCGACGCACTTCCCTTCTCCATCCATGCTGAGATGGATACAAGTGGCAGCAGTTCTGTGATGATGCTGACTCTCAAGGAGGGAGACACCACTACCGAATACAACACTTCAATCATTCTTGACGGCAAGACCATCGCTTCTCCTAAGGTAAACTTCTCAAGGAGTCCTATCTACAGATACACTCTGCCGACCACAAGACCGGGCAAGCATGACATCTCCGTACAGCTGACTGACGGCTATACCGTAGAGAAGACCAGCGTCAGCTTCTCGGAACCGATAAGGCATCCATACATCGACATCACCCTCAAGTACAACGAGAACTCCGGAAAGCATATCGCCGAGATCGGCTCCAACCCATACGACATCTCTCTCAACCTTGCGACCGCACTGACCATAAAGGGCAATGCAAGAGTGTGCACCTCGACATACGAGTATTACGAATCAGATATCACATACGTCACCAAGAGCAAGACCATGAGTGACAGCAACACAGCTTCAGGAATCTATGGAGGTGATGCAGTCACACTCATTGACAGAGACGCTCTTGCCGCCAAGATGACCAGCTCATATGAAATGAGTAACGTCATGGAGTACTGTTGTAATCCCGGTGACGGAGAGAACTCCGATCAGATCTGGTGGCAGTCATTCAAGAAGGAACGCGCCTATTACTACATCGTAGAAGAGTCGCTCAAGATAGATATCTCAGGAGAAAAGGTCCCTGGCGTGACACTCAGGATAAAAAATAATATCGGAGCAATGACATTGAACGGCAAGTCAAACAGTTCCGGAACAACTAACATAAATTTATAACATTATGACTACAGCAAAAGAAGTACTAGTTCCTTTAGTAACACTGGCCGTATTGGTTTGTGCCATATTCTTTGTGATTGGAATGGTTACAAAAGCCATATATAGAATCAGAGAGACAATGATACCACCTGTCAGCACTGAGATTATCCACGTAGAGCAAGACAGCTCGAACATTCTCACTCTAAGTTGTCACAAATCTGTTTCGAAAGAAGAGTTTGACGTATTTTTCCAATTAGCCAGTGGAAAGGAAATCCTTCTATATGATTCTGATGGCAACTGTCATGAATACTGGTTTCCATGCTCTTTTTCCGAGAAGCGTAAACAAAGTTATAAGATCGTTACAACAAGCGAAGGAAAGGACCTACTGACTTTGACTATAATCAGTCACAACAGAATCATACACAGATATCTGGATATAAACATATCAGAAAAATAGCATACCCTCCAGTGCCGGGAGAGTTGATTTCATAAAGCAAAGAAATAGTTTTTTCATAGGTTAAGAATAGTTAATAAATATTGTTGTTAATGTGAATCCGGAGACGGCACCTCCGGCTTTACTCTCCCACTTGAAATATTGAAAATGAAGAGGATATATTACATATTCTTAGCGATAGCTTTACCCTTGCTGGTCGCAGGATGCGCCTCAGGACGTAAGATGAAGACCCTCAAGAGCGGTACTGTCCGTCCTTCTCTATCCTTGACCAAGGAGCAGGACTTCATCCCTGATATCCGAAAGGACATGAAGGCTCAGAGGGACACATTCGTGGTCAGGGACGGTAACAAGGAGATCCTCATCATGAAGGCCATCAAGAACGAGGACGGGG
>JAFZFH010000038.1 GCA_017555965.1 Bacteroidales bacterium | reverse complement strand
TGCTCAGGCGGTTTCACGCAATAGACTATCCAAGATCTCCCGCACATTCCGACAGCTCTCCGATTCCCAAATTAACCAGTGGGAGGTCTTGGCTGGTCATATGAAGGGCATCTCTACATTCGGCAAGGCAGCCGAGCTTACTGCCCACAACGCATTTGTCAGAATCAATTCCAATCGTGCAATGGTCGGAATGCCGTTGCTCGAGGATGCTCCCGTCTACAAGGCTGATGTTCCCGAGGTGATTTACGATGACCTTTGGATTTCTCCTGAGATGATCATATTCACAGGTCTTGAAGTTCCTTCGGAGTCTTATCGTCTTGTGGTGAAGATGTCCCCTGCTCAGAGTCCTGGTACTACAGGAGGATGGAGCAAGACTGTGATTGTTGCTCCTGGTATCAATCCAGATTGGGGAGATGCAGACATCACCAAGCTCTACACTGAGACTATCGGCATTGTTCCTCAGGAGGGTCAGAAATACTATCTAGAGTGTTGGTGGCTAGACACTACTACCGGCTTTACAGGAGAGAGTATGTGGGTGTCTGCAATCTGTAAGGCTGGTTCTACAGCTTATAACGAGACCTATACTCCTCGTGCCCGAGTTACTATGAATGAGGTAGCCGAGAGTCAGGGATTCGAGAAGCTGGACTTTGAGTTGTCGCACGGTTCGACAGTTCTTTCAGTTGATGCATTCTATGCAAACAATACTGGCGTTGCTTCTGGTCAGTTCACTCTCAAAAAACCGATTGACAACCTCCCTAATCTTGAAGCATGGGTACTTGGTCGATGTGCTAATCCAGACAGAGATGATTACTTGAAGCCTTGTCTGTTCGTGACTTGGATTCAGACATGGAGAGGTGAAACTGAAGGTACATTCGCTCATCGTGGTGGCCAGTACGAAAATGAGCACGTAGAGGTATTCGGAGCTGGTCCGGTGTTCAACAAATAATGCATTAAGCTATGATAACTACAACAGGAAATAATTTCGGAGCGGGTCAGTTCGAGATCAAGGATTTTCAGAATGATAAGATCGTTGTTCTGAACGGCAAGTTCTCCTTCAACAATAAGTCTGAGGCTTTCAAGGCAGCTTCCGTGCTTGAGGTCTATGTGCCCGAGCTCTCGATACCGAAGAGCGGAATGAGTGGTGCGTACATAATGTTCGAGTCAGAGGGTAAGTTCTACGGAACTACTGTCAAGACCTGGCTCAAGAACCAGACAACTATCTGCATTGAGAAGCTTGACCATTGGTCAGATCAGACTGATGAATACACCATCTACCTTGTGAGCCTATATGCCCCTAAAGGTCAGCGTGGAGTATTCGAGCTTGGAGCAAAGACAAGACTCACATTGAACAACACAACATCCACTAATAACTATGCCTATAACCAGGCTTGTTATGTGAGTGATGACTGGTGTATGATTGCATTGATGACCGGAAGTTACGATACCGAAATAAAGCCATATGATGAGATTGTCGAACTAGGCGGATTCCCGACGGATGTGGATGTCGAACTGCCGTTTGTCGGTGACAATATCAACAGTATCCAGACATATGGTACCGACATGCTCAAGGCGTCAATCAAGAATGGCATTCTGACGATTCACAGTGTTATTTTCGGCTGGGGTGGAATGCCAAGAGATCATTTCCTGTACGGAGTATTCATCAGAGATAAACAGTAGTGCTATGCCTAAGTTGTCCCATATAGAAATTACGCGGTTGCAGGGT
>JAFZFH010000037.1 GCA_017555965.1 Bacteroidales bacterium | reverse complement strand
TCACTCATCACTCAGCAGCCTCTCGGAGGTAAGGCGCAGTTCGGAGGACAGCGTTTCGGAGAGATGGAGGTTTGGGCACTCGAGGCATTCGGTGCATCTAATATCCTTCAGGAGATCCTGACTGTGAAGTCAGATGACGTGACAGGAAGATCTAAAGCATATGAGGCAATCGTTAAGGGTGACCTTATGCCTAACCCAGGCATCCCTGAGTCTCTCAACGTATTGCTCCACGAACTTAGAGGTCTCGGACTTAAGGTGACTTTGGACTAATTACTGACAATTGAAATTATAGAAATATGCCGACTTTTAATAAAGAAAACAAGGTTAAAAGCAATTTCGAAAGAATCAGCATCGCTCTTGCTTCTCCTGAAGACATCAAGGAAAGGTCTTCAGGAGAGGTACTGAAGCCGGAAACCGTCAACTACAGGACATACAAGCCTGAGCGTGACGGTCTCTTCTGCGAGAAGATTTTCGGTCCTACAAAGGATTACGAGTGCCACTGCGGTAAGTACAAGAGAATCCGTTATCGTGGTATCGTCTGCGACCGATGCGGTGTGGAGGTGACAGAGAAGAAGGTGCGTAGAGAGAGAATGGGTCATATCGAACTCACTGTCCCTGTAGCACATATCTGGTACTTCAAGTCAGCACCTAACAAGATCGCGGCTCTTCTCGGAATCGCTGCAAAGAAACTCGAATCAGTAATCTACTATGAGAAGTATATCGTAGTAAAGCCTGGTGCTTCAGGTCTTCAGAGACTCGATCTTCTCTCAGAGGATGAGTATCTCGATTTCTATGCACTTCATCCAGAGCAGTACAATATGCCTGCTGACGATCCTGATAAGTTCGTTGCAGGAATGGGTGCAGAGGCCATCTATGAGCTCCTTAAGGAGATCGATATCGATGCTCTTGCAAAGGAACTCCGTCACAAGATGGTGAAGGAGACTTCACAGCAGAGAAAGGCAGAGGCTCTCAAGAGACTCAGCATCGTAAAGTGGTTCCAGGAGTCAAAGGCTATCAACCGTCCAGAGTGGATGATCCTCAAGGTCATCCCAGTGATCCCACCGGATCTTCGTCCTCTCGTTCCGCTTGATGGAGGTCGTTTCGCAACTTCTGACCTCAATGACCTCTACAGAAGAGTTATTATCCGTAATAACCGTCTTAAGAGACTCATCGAGATCAAGGCTCCTGAGGTGATCCTCAGAAACGAGAAGCGTATGCTTCAGGAGGCAGTCGATTCACTCTTCGACAACTCTAAGAAGTCAAATGCAGTAAAGAGCGAGGCAAACAGAACACTCAAGTCACTTTCTGACTCACTCAAGGGTAAGCAGGGACGTTTCCGTCAGAACCTCCTCGGTAAGCGTGTTGACTACTCTGCACGTTCGGTAATCGTCGTTGGTCCAGAGCTCAAGATGCATGAGTGCGGTCTTCCTAAGTTCATGGCTGCAGAGCTTTACAAACCATTCATCATCAGAAAGTTGATTGAGCGTGGTATCGTAAAGACAGTCAAGTCTGCTAAGAAGATTGTCGACAGAAAGGATGCAGTTATCTGGGATATCCTCGAGAACGTGATGAAGGGTCATCCGGTTCTTCTTAACCGTGCTCCTACACTTCACCGTCTCGGTATCCAGGCATTCCAGCCTAAGATGATCGAGGGTAAGGCTATCCAGCTCCACCCACTTGCATGTACAGCGTTCAACGCCGACTTCGACGGTGACCAGATGGCGGTTCACCTTCCACTCGGTAACGCAGCGATCCTTGAGGCACAGCTCCTCATGCTCGGTTCGCATAACATCCTCAACCCTGCAAACGGTACACCTATCACCGTGCCTTCGCAGGACATGGTGCTCGGTCTCTACTACATCACTAAGGCAAGACCAGGTGTTAAGGGTGAGAACATGAGCTTCTACGGACCAGAGGAGGTTATCATTGCGCTCAACGAGAAGGCAATCGACATCCATGCAAAGATCCAGGTAAGACTTCCAAAGGATAAGAACAACCCTGAGGCAGGTACAGTAATGGTTGAGACTACTCCTGGTAGAATCATCGTTAACCAGCTCGCTCCAGAGAACGTTCCATATATCAACGAGGTACTCGGTAAGAAGTCACTCAGAAAGATTATTTCTAACGTGATCAAGTATACCGGTGTAGCACGTACAGCACAGTTCCTTGACGACATCAAGGACCTTGGATACACAATGGCATTCAAGGGCGGTCTTTCATTCAACCTCGGTGACGTGATTATCCCAGAGGAGAAGAAGCAGCTTATCGAGAACGGTTACAACACCGTTGAGTCGATCAAGGCTAACTTCGCGATGGGTTTCATCACAAACAACGAGCGTTACAACAAGGTGATCGACCTTTGGTCATCAATCGACAACCAGATCACTGGTATCGTCGAGCAGCAGATCTCAAGCGATCAGCAGGGATTCAATCCTGTATACATGATGCTCGACTCAGGTGCCCGTGGTTCGACAGCGCAGATCAAGCAGCTTTGCGGTATGCGAGGTTTGATGGCTAAGCCTCAGAAGTCAGGTGGACAGGGTGCAGAGATTATCGAGAACCCGATTATCTCTAACCTTAAGGAGGGTATGTCAGTGCTCGAGTACTTCATCTCTACTCACGGTGCGCGTAAGGGTCTTGCCGATACAGCGCTTAAGACTGCCGATGCAGGTTACCTTACACGTCGTCTCGTAGACGTATCACATGATGTGATCATCAATGAGGAGGACTGTGGTACACTCCGTGGTCTTGTAGCAACTGCTATCAAGAGCAAGGACGAGATCGTAGAGTCACTCGGCGAGCGTATCCTCGGCCGTACATCAGTACACGATATCTTCAACCCTCTTACAGGTGAGCTCATCATCCCAGCGGGCGAGGAGATTACAGAGGACATCGCTAACCTCATCGAGTCACTCCCTATCGAGCAGGTTGAAATCCGCTCAGTGCTCACTTGTGAGTCACGTAAGGGTGTATGTGCTAAATGTTACGGACGTAACCTCGCATCTGGCCGTATGGTTGAGAAGGGAGAGGTTGTCGGCGTAAT
>JAFZFH010000036.1 GCA_017555965.1 Bacteroidales bacterium | reverse complement strand
GTAACCCAGCCTGCAAGGAACCTGGCAAGGAAATTCATTAAAATCTAAATACCATGGACAATCTAATAAAGTACTTCGACAACATCGATTCATCATTCAGGAAAATGAAGTTCCTGACCATCGCATCGCTCATCTGCGCAGGATGCGTATGTGTATTCTCTGTAGGCATCGCGGCCTGGTCATCCGAGCATGCGCGTGAAAGCGTATACGTCATCGAGAAAGGCTCCGCAGTGATGGCACGTCGCAGCCACGAGGATGCCAACAGGGACATGGAAGCTGCTGACCATGTAACCAGGTTCCATGAGCTGATGTTCAACCTCTCCCCAAGTTCGGAATCCATCAAGAGGAATGTGGACAGGGCTCTTCTGATGAGCGACCGCAGCGCGTATGACTACTGGATGGATCTATCTGAACGAGGATTCTACCAGAGACTGGTGTCGGCCAATGTCTCGCAGGAGATCGTAGTGGACTCGGTAAAGGTTGACATGCAGTCATATCCTTACGGGGCAATCACCTACGGCAAGCTCTTCCTGCTGAGAGAGAGCAATATCACATCGTACCAGTTCGAGAGCACGTGCCGTCTGGTGGAAGTGGAGCGTTCCCCTTCCAACCCTCATGGAATGATGATCGAGAAATTCCTTGTCACACGTAACGACAACCTGGGGACACGTAAGCGTAACTGATATGGGAGGAATTTATTCAAGGATATGCGAGCTTCTTAACCGTCATGACGTGCCGGACGCACCTTGGAAACGCGTTCTGGCTGCATTGGCGGTCGCCGGCTGCTTCATCACAGCGGCATATCAAATCTATCTAATTGTTTTCTAGGACATGAATCAAAGAACGAAAGGAATACTCTTCGTAGTCGGCGCTGTCGTGCTGATCGTCATATTCAACATAATTGACAGCCGCAGCGACATAGAAAGGCCAAAGGAAGAACGGGAGAGGCGTTCGCATGCACATGTAGAGGTGCCGGATGCCGATATTCCTCAGGTCAGCGACTCAAAGAGCCATGCATACAGCACCTTCACCGACAAGGAGAAGAAAGACGGAATCGAGGACTACTGGGACATGTGCGACGAGCAGATGACCAAGCTGGAGGAGGAACGCGAGGAAAGGCCTGTGACTGCAGACATTCTTAAGGGTTCCTCGCAAGGCTCATCATCCTCTTATACTGCGAGACAATCAGCCCCGACCTATACGAATCCTTACAGAGAAACTCCCGAAGAACGAAAAGAAAGGCATCAGCGAAGGCGTGAGGAGGCGATAGAGATGGCTGAGAGGATGAGGGATGGAGAGGATCAGGAATCACCTGAGACAGAAGAGTCTGAGACTATTTCAGTTCCGGCTCCTGTCATCACTAGAACCAGCATAATCTCTCAAAACGACGACGGGTGGGGAGCCGGGATCAGCTCACTCGGGAATGAGCCTGAAATACCAGAAGGAGACGACAGGCCTTTCAGGTGTATGTTCTCACGGCAGGAGAAGCTCAAGAACGGGCAGAG
>JAFZFH010000035.1 GCA_017555965.1 Bacteroidales bacterium | reverse complement strand
ACCACCCTTATTATTTGCAAAGCATACTGTCTGTCCCATAATTATCATTCATAATTAGACTACAAATTTATATAAAAATATAAACATATCAAAATATAAATATAGAAATCTATAAATATATTTTTATATAAAACACTATTCTAGGTGCGTCAGTTGATACAAATAGCATGCTGGAAAGAATCAAGATGGAAGGTCGTACTGGAATTTCTTATTCTGAAACTCGCTAATATATGGGGTAGGGGAGTGGGGATAAAGCGATATATTTTGGCGAAGTCAGTGAATTGTTGAAGACTGTCAGCCAGAAGAACGGCGGGAGAATCCTGGATAAAAGCGAGTAATGGAATAATGTATTAATTAGTGTAAGGCTGAAGTAGCCATTAGTGCGTATATCCTTGTAAATCAATAAATTACAAAAGCAATATTTTCTATTAAAGCGATAATAAGAATAAGATTATAGGGATTAAATGGGAGAAAAAGAATGTTTTGGCGAGATGACGGTCGAGTCCTGGCACCAGTTCGGATCCTCTTTATTCTTTCATCGATTTAGTCAGCTATTTGTGTATCTATTTTAGATAATACCTATTAATGTCTTAACGCGAATTTGCACAAATAGTGTATCTGCCTGATTTGCAGTTCGCTGTGAAGTTCGATGAAAAAATTAGGTCGAGTCATGGAATAAATGAACGCGAGTTCTGGAATTAAGATTTAGCGCAGTTGTGCGAGTTTAGGAATGTCGATGGCTATTTGGCGAGTTTTAGAATAAATTATGGTACCTCTTCAGGTTTGATTGTTGATAACTTGCCTGGAATCCTGATTTATTTTTTCATCGTAAAGGGGCTTTGCCCCGTATTGTTTATCTAATTATAGATATAACTTATTAATGTCTTAACACTTATTTTGCACTTTGATGTAAGAGATTTGATTTCAGTTAGTTGCACCGCTCTTATTAAATATTAAAACGAGGTATGTAATTCGTTAGTGCGAGTAATGGAATGTCTGACCTATTATATATAAGCGAGGTAGGTAATTATCAATCATTAAATGCGAGTTTTAGAATAGAATGTCCTGTTCCAGATCTGGAATCTGTCTTGTTTTTGTCGGTTTTCAGTTCTCGGAGTCCTATATTTTTTAGGATATCATAACTGCAACGTTTTCAGAAAGTTTATTGATGTTCGATTTCAGTCTGGAATTTATTTAGCGAGTTTTAGAATGATTTACTTAATTTTACTTTCAATTCTCATTCTCGCAAATTTAACGCTAGATTTTCTTTCATTTTAGCGAATTATTCATAACTTTGCTCGCAAAATAAAGTGATACATAATTCTTATTCTCGTTCAAATGGCTAATTTATCCGAAGGAAAAGAGATGATCTCAAAGGAGGTTGTGGAGTCTTATATCTTCTCAACTGTCCGTCATGATTTTGGAATTTATTCTGAGCGTCTGCTTCTTAGACTGGTTGAACTTGCTCAGTGTGAAATCAATGGACTCGACTTCAAAGGTGGTACAGATATAGGTAAGGTCACAGTAGGGGAGTGGGGTCATGCTGAGATTGTTATCCCTGTTAAGGATATTCTCTCCGGTGAGGACGATACCAATTATACTAAAGCCAAGACTGCAGTACGTAACTTGATGGGTAAGTTCCTCGAGTACGAAGATGAGAATAAGTACAAGGCAACTCATATCCTTAATGATGTTGATGTGGATAAGATATCCGGTAAGATGGTCATCCAGGTAAACAGAAATGTGTGGAGTGCGATGCTTGACTTCAGTAAGGGTTTCAGAAAGTATGAGCTGGAAACTGCGACAAAGCTTCGAGGAAAATATTCTCTCCGTATATATAAGCTTGTCAGCAAGCAGACACAGCCGATCACTTACCTTATAGAGGACCTCAGGAAGATGTGGGGACTTACCGATAAGTATAAGAAGGTTGATGACTTCATTAAGAATACCATAGTCGCTGCCAAGGAAGAACTTGACAGGGTGAGTCCGTATTCATTTGACTATGTGTTGAATTCAGCAAAGACAGCTGAGGTCAACAAAGGAAGAAAGGGTAGACCGGCCATAACTTCTGTGACTTTCTTCCCGATCCATCGTCTTAATAACGAGTCGACAGATGCAGTTCGCAAGAGTGTGGATCCATCGATGATGATCGACAGGCTTGTTTCAGATATCCTTAGAAACAAGTTAGGTTTCGACTGGGCCGGTATCAAGGCAAATATCTCTCTCTTTGACATTGCGCAGAAGGAGTTTGACCTCTTCGCATTCCTTAGTCAGATAACACCTAAGGCTCTCCGTGCAGTCAACCCTCAGGGATATGTGATCAATGCAATCAAGAAGCATCTCAGTGAGAATCACGGTATAGTGATCGAGGGTGGAATCATTCTTCAGGATAAGAAAATCGCCAAGAAGGCGACAGTCACAAAGAAGGAACCGACTTCTCTCAAAGATATCTTCGGTGTAGACGAGCAGTAATGGGCAGCGCAGTAAATCACATAGAGTATTCTCTTCATCCTGACGTATCGGCAATGACCATAGGTAGGGATTCGGCCTTGCCGTTTCCTGTACTTCAGATGCATCAGGTGCATGATGTCCATGTAGCTGTCATTGATAATCCTGATATTACTTCCGAACAGCTGGATGGATACGATGCTATGATCACGAATCTTCGCGGTCTGGCCATTGGAGTCAGAACAGCTGATTGCATTCCTATCCTTCTCTATGATCCGGTAAACAAAGCTGCTGCTGCAGTGCATAGCGGATGGAGAGGAACAGTAGCTAAGATTCTGCGAAATGTAATTGGCAAGATGTCAAGTACTTATAGTACTGAGCCGGCAGAGTTACTTGCAGTCATCGGTCCTGGTATCTGTGCAGACTGCTTTCAGGTAGGGGAGGAGGTCGCCCTGAATTTCAAGGAAGCAGGATTTGATATAAATTCCATCTGGTCGTTCCGTGGACCAAAGAACGGAACCGATATGTCCGGCGGTCATCATATAGATCTGAAGGAGGCCTGCCGACAGACCTTGACAGAGTGTGGTGTAAAGAAAGAGAACATACAGATTTCAGATCTCTGCACATATGAAGATAACCATCTCTTGTATTCAGCAAGGAAGGAAACTATCGAGTGTGGCAGGAATATCAACTGTATAAAGATACTCTAGAAAATCTTTTCAAGCTTATTTCTGGAACCAGGATAGAATTTCTCTACCTGATCAATAAGAATATCGCGCGATTCTTCCGGTGAGCAGTTCACGAGAATCGCGTTTTCTGTACATGGCTCCAGATGTTTTGCCCAGAACGGATTCTCACAGGGTTGAGAAAATTCCTGAAAAAGAAGATCCGGAGTAGTGACTGAGTTTTTCTGCCATCCCTTGTATTCACAGTTCGGTCCTCGATATACTCGGGTGATGTCACCGACAATAGTCCAGGTTCCCATATCAAGGAACTGAAGCAGGAAGTCGACCGCCTGTTTCTTTATGTTGGGGATCAGACATTTCTCAAGGTGACCGCCGACTTTCTTTCTGACCTCTGTTGGAACGCACTCGTCGAGCAGTGTCCTGATTTCTGCAGAGTCCAGCGACTCTCTTTCCCTGATCAGATTGAGTAGGGTAGGGGAGAGGTGCATCATCAGTTTATCATCAAGGGTCTCCGGCTTGAACTTCGCGCCGAGTGGAATCTGATATTTGGGAAGACTCCTTCTCCAGTTCATCAGATGACGGTAACATTCTTCGGTAGCGAATGTGGATTTGCGGCCGACGAATTTTCCATAGACGATTCCTTCGCGGACGGCTTCCACTTTCCAGTCCCATGGTCCGAGCTGATCGGAGGTCGTGAACCAGAAGTCGGGATCCGTAATCTCCTGGATGGACCAGCCGGGTATGCTATTCTTGGAGAAAGGTATTATGCCGATCTCCTTTATAGCCTGAATCATGCTCTCAGGCGAGTTAACATTTGTGAATAGGTCCATACTCTACAAAGATATGTTATTTAGCTGAATCCTGCCATTGTAATTTTTCATTTGCTATGATTTGAACGATTTTTTTTAAATACTTTTGTTCTTTGTGTTATCTCCTAACAAAAAGTTGCTATATTTGTTAAAAAATAGGGATAGAAATGATTGGGATAAAGACATTGGTTTTAGAAAAGATCCGAAAAATGCCTCGAGGAAGCATCTTTTTCATAGATGATTTCATCGAATTAGGCAGTCTTGGCTCAGTCAGACTGGCACTGATGGAACTCAAGAAGGAAGGCTTGATTCTGCGGCCTGCCAGAGGCATCTATTGCTATCCTAAAATCCATACCGAATACTCAGGATTCATCATGCCGACAGCAGAAAGTATAGCTGACGCCCTGGCAGCCAAAGAACGAGTGAGAATCATACCTTACGGAGATCAGGCTGCATATAAGTTAGGACTGTCGGGACTACAGCTATCCAATCTGAAATATCTGACTGACGGCCCCTCTAGAGTTATCAATCTCGCTGAGGGAAAGAAGATATTCTTCAATCATACCTCTGAGGTCAAGATGTTCGACTTCTGCAACGATACGATGCAGATGGTTTCCTCTGCTATAAGAGTTCTTACGGAAGAGTGTCTTGATGCCGAGAAGAAGCGAACAATCCACAAGCATCTCAGATCGGTTCCTGATGATGAGTTCATGAAGGACATTACGATACCCCCGGCATGGGTAGGAGAGATTATGCTAGATATATGGAATAATTAATCCTCAGATACATACTATTCCGCACGGTATATTTATTGGAATGTTGCATATATATGAAACTTTATATATATTTGCAGACAGGAGGAAATTTATATGAAACAATTGAATGACATAAACCTTAAGCAATTAAGGAAGTCTAGAGGTTTCACTCAAGAGCAACTTGGAATAATAGCCGGTATGACAAAATCACAGGTATCTAAGATGGAACGAGGCCTCTTAGGAAGTGACGTGACAATTTCACGTGTTTTGGCTGCGCTCGGATACAGTACCAGGATAATTTGTGTCGATTCCAGAGGTGAATTAAAATCAGAGAGGGATAAAATTCTAGATATCCTCAAGGTCTTCAAAATTAATAACTCAGATAAGTACGGTATTGAGAGCCTCGCTCTCTTTGGCAGTTTTTCAAGAAACGAGCAAAAGGCCGGCAGCGATGTAGATATTCTTATAAGTCTTAAAAGACCATCATTGTACTTGTATGCTGCTCTTAAAAATGACCTAGAATCAATATTAAGTCGCGAAGTTGACATTATCTCAGCCAAGTCGAAACTACGTGAAGAATTCAAACAATCAATCTCAAAAGAACTGATATATGTCTAAAAAGAATCGCATATCAACTTACATAAAGACAGCGATTGAGGAAATGGAGCTGGCTGAACAGATGTCAGAACCTATCATCGAAGCTGATGATTTCGGTAAAAATCTCAATGGCATGACCATATTCAGAGCATGCAGCATGAGTATTCAATGTATCACTGAGAATATCACTAAGGTGAGAAATAATACAAAGTCAGGCTTTTTCAAAAAGTATAATTCTATTCCCTGGAATGAAGTATTCGGAATGAGGAACTTCATTGCGCATGAGTATGCAAATGTAGATGAGGAAGCGATATTCACGACTCTTAAAGAGGATCTTCCTCAGTTGAAAAAAGTAAGTAAGCAGATACTAGATGATCTCCAGAATGGATTACTGGATGATTTTATAGAAGAATAAGTGTTTCTGTTTAAGTATGCAGATAACTATTGACAGATATCTCCGATGCGTGGATGCTAAGGAATCCACAAGAACCACCTACAGAAAGGTCCTGGACAGTTTTGCTCAATGGGTGGAAGGTACTGACTGTGCCTTCTTCGAATTGACGCAGGCGGATATCATCGCGTATAAGGATTCTCTTCTGAAGGAGAACAAGTCTGCGACGACAGTCAATCTCTATCTGTCAACCATCAGAGGATTCTATAAATGGTTGGCTGCTGAAGGAATCTGCGATAATATCGCACAGAATGTAGGAAGTGTACGTACGAATAAGTCCACATTCAGGAGGATGCATCTTGAGAACGAACAGGGAGCAGAGCTTCTAACTGAGGCATATCTTCCAAAGAGCGTAACAGGAGTAAATTCCGGCGTCACGCAGAAGCTTCGTGACAATGAGAATATCATAAGCCTCAGGAACTACGCCATGCTTAACCTTATGCTCCGCACAGGTCTGCGTACCATCGAGGTTTCAAGAGCGGACGTAGGGGACATCACATTCAAGCGTGAAAGGAGAGTTCTAAAAGTCTGGGGAAAGGGCCATGCTGAGAAGGATGACTTTGTAGTCCTTACAGATGAGGCATGGATCCCGATAGAGCAATACCTTCAGGAAAGAGGGGATTGTAAGCCTCGGGAACCATTGTTCGCAACCCATGGACTAGGACATGCCGGTGGCAGGATGTCAACCAGATCTATACAGGATATCTGCAAGAAGAATCTCAGAGCGATAGGCCTGGACGGTCATGAATATTCTGCCCATTCATTAAGACATACAACGGGAACACAGATCCTGAAGAACGGCGGATCCATGATGGACGTGCAGCAGGTTCTGCGTCACACTTCACCATCGACATCTCAGCTTTACGTCAACACCATCATGGAAGAGAAACGTCTGGATGATGCAAGCGAGCAGATCCTGGATGGCTCATTCAAGAAATAAACGAAATAATCGAATTTATTATTCTCCCCTATTATAGCATTGCGGTAAAATAGTATTTACCGCAATGCTTATTTACGCACTCTAGAGCCTAAAAATTTGGACTTTCTATAAGAAACATCTAATTTTGTTAGATTAACGATTCATCTTTAATCCGATGGCAAAGTACACGGAACAGCAGAAACAGGAGTTGATGTCGATCTCCATAGTCGAGATTCTTGCATACTACGGCAAGAGTCTTTCGCGTACGAAGACCGGCATGTACTATTCACCGTTCCGTGACGAGAAGACTCCTTCATTCCACATAGACGAAGCGGCCAATACCTGGTATGATTTCGGAACGCACGAAGGCGGCGGACTGATAGACTTCGTCTGCAAGATAACAGGATGCCAGAGGAAAGAAGCTTATGATTGGCTCGCATCAATCAGGCATATGATTCCTGAAGATGTACATGCAGAAGTTATCAAAAGAGCAGCTTCCACAAGCGAATCTAAAGTGATAATAGAGCATGTAAACGACAAGTTTGCAAAGAAGGCACTGATAGAATATGCCCAGTCTAGATGCATCTCTAAAGAAATTCTCGACAGATACTGTGACGAAGTCACTTACAGCGTATCCAGCAAGCCTGGAAGCAGCTTCTTTGCCATAGGCTTCAAGAACAACTCAGGCGGCTATGTGCTGCGTTCTAAGGTGGCGAAGATATGCTCTTCAAGCGACGTGACAACACTCGGTCCAGACGGAAACAGAACCGAGGAGGCAAACAGCAAGAAGGTGGCAGTCTTTGAAGGTTTCATTGACTTCCTCTCCCTACTGTCATATAACGAGAAGGACATACCTGGCCACGACTGCTGCATCCTGAATAGTGTATCTAACCTGGAAAGGGCTCTTCCCTGGATTGCACGCCATCAGGAGATTATGGTATTCGCCGACAATGACAATGCAGGAAGAGAGACTCTCCAGAAGATCACAGAATTCGTATCAGGATCATCAGAAGATATCAGTATCTATGATATGGCAGAGCTTTACAAAGGCCATAAAGATGTGAATGACAAGCTGGTAGAAGAAACGAATGAGTCTAAGAAATAATGTTCAAGCACAAACAGATAGAAACTCACAATTCTAAGCATTCCATAATTGTTAGAAAGGCTGACCATGACGGCCAGCCTTCGCATATTCTTGATTCTGGAATTATTTTCCTGCCTCAAGCGATACCTTTCTGAAATTTTTGAGTTCCTTCTCAAGAGCGAGTGAAACTTTTCTTGCTCTCTGGCCTGCGGCTTTCACCTTTGTCAGCCTGAGCTGTTGCATCCTTCTCAAACTCTGCATAGAGAGCATTGATCTTTTCTACCAATTCTTTCATGTTGTTTTGTATTTAAAGTGTTAGTACTAGTCATTATTCGGTGTAATCCTGATCGTCACTTTCAGTCCAGCCAGTTCGGCCAGTTTGTAGATGTATGAAATGAACACATCATCATGGCTGAGCCAGTAATAGATCGTAGTGTTACCGATTCCCATCTTCGGAGAGATATCCTCTCTGTAGATATTGTATCTCTTCAGAGCACTGGCGAGGAACTCAAGCCTCTTGCCGGTCTTCTGTTTTCTCTGCACCTGCATCTCCACCTTTGCCGGTTCTCCTTCTGAAGTCCTTTCCTTGATAAGGTCAAACTCAATCTTATATCCGTAAACTTCAAACAGCTTGTAGATGACAGATATCTTGACATCATCCTTCTTGAACCAGTAGTAGACTGCCTGTCTGGATATACCAAGTAATTCAGCCACTGACGCGGTTGTCAGTCCGGTCTCTTCCATAAAGTCGGTCAGGAACTTAAGGTGCACCAAATTCCACTGACCATCCTGATAGTTACTCTCAGGACTTGATCCCTCTTTACGCATTTTAGTGAGCATTGCATCAAGAACCTGGTCAAAAGTTGCAAAAATAATTAGTTTCTTTTAACTTTGCCCTTGAAAATATTTAACAACAGTATTCGTATTCCTTGCGATAGCGATGCAAATGTATGTAAATATTTTCATTTAACAAACAATTAGTAACATTTAACGAACAATTTAGATTCCTATGGCTAGGTTCACATATGAAGAGAGAGAAATTCTCCTTTCTACTCCTATCGAAGCCGTCCTGTCGTTCTACGGCAAGGATACCAGCCATGACAGGACCTATCACTACTACTCTCCTTTCCGAGATGAGGCCAACCGTTCGTTTCATGTGAACCCGAGGAAGAACGTATGGTATGACTTCGGCCAATCCGAGGGAGGCGGGGTACTGACTCTTGTGACCAAGCTTTCCGGCTGTGACAATGATGAAGCTTTCGACATCCTGGCACAGATGAACACTTCGTTCATACCGTCATACATATACAGTTCCCCTTCACCTGTAAGGAAGGAACCTGAAAGAAGCATCATCATAGACTATGTGGGAAAGGAATTCCGAAGAAAAAGCCTGGTGACCTATGCACAAGAGCGTGGAATATCAAAAGCAACCCTGGACAGGTTCTGCAGCTGCATCACCTACCATAGCGTTTACTCACCAACACTCAAGCATACTGCCATAGGATTCGCCAATGACTCCGGCGGATATGTCCTGCGCTCACGCTCCGTAAAGAAATGCACGGCCAGCGGGATATCGGTCCTGAAGGGGGAAAACTCCGACGAGGTCGCCGTATTCGAGGGATTCTTTGACTTCCTCTCATGGGTAGAAGACCAGGGCATAGACTCACTCCCATGTGACGTATGTGTACTTAACAGCGTATCCAATCTCAAGAGGGCTCTTTCGTTTCTGAACGAGCACAGTGAGATACACCTATACCTTGACAATGACAGAGCCGGTAATGAAGCTGCGGCTCAGATAGAATATTTCTGTATGAATGAAGAGACTCGAGTAGTCAGGATGTCCCATCTGTTTGACGGGTACAAGGACTACAACGAGATGTTGACCGCGAAGACATCAACCCCAAAAACAGATTCATATGGAAAATTTACCGAACGATGTTCAGAACAGACTGAACAACATTAATTGGGATCACCTGAAGGATAAGTACGGGATCGCCAAGGAAACAATCATGAACAACCCGACTGTTGCGGCTCAGCTCGCATACGGTCAGATGACTGATCTGGTGTACGGAAGCACCAAGGAACTGACCGGTTTCTTCTCGCTGAGAGCCTTCCCACAGGGAGAGGGTAAGGAATGGGCAGTAAAGCTCATCACCATGGAGAAGGCCAAAACGCCAAATGACACTCTCTATCTCTACAACCAGCCGATCACCAGTCCGAAGGTCAAGGAGGCACTCCTCGAAAGGACCTCGTGGGAGGACAACAAGAAGAAGACCCATCACGGCCTTGCCAACGCCAACGGAGGTCGTCCCATCGCCATTGAGTTGGACGGCCGCAAGCAGGAATTCCTGGTCTCCATCCATCTGCCTACGAACCGCGTTGTCGGTATGCCCGTAGAGCAGGTCAAGGCTATGCTGCTCGACGAGCATGGCCATTCCAGAGGAAGAGGCATCTACGGAGTCACTTTCACAGACGAGCAGGCAAAAGCCCTTGCCGAAGGAAAGGCCATAGCCATCTCCGGCATGAAGCGTGACGGCGAGAGGTTCACCTGCTGCGTTCAGTTCGATGCGGCTCAGCGCCAGGTGGTCACATGCCACCCAACATGGTTCAAGGAGGCACAGAAGGCAGGCCTGGACATGAAGTACTCCAAGGAGGTGAAGGTTGACAAAGAGGTCAAGCAGCAGGTGGAAAACACCATGAAGCAGGGGCAAAAGAAAGGCAGAACCCAATCAATAAAGATGGGATAGTATGCTAGGAGCTATAGCCGGAGACATTATTGCGTCTCCATATATAAAGAGCAACGCTCAGAGCAAAGACTTCAGGATGTTTACCAGCGTGCGCGGATGGTCATCCGGGGAAGAGGTAACCTTCTTCCCCAGGGTGACGGACGCCACCGTGATGACACTTGCAGTAGCGCGATGGTTAGCCACAGATCCGGAGCATCGGAAAGCAAGTTTCATAAACATCATGACAGATCTGTACTCCAAGCATCCCGAATGCGAGTTTTCACCGATCATGAACATGTGGTGCAAAAGCGAGTACTTCCAACCGTTCAGACGTGACTGCAATGACGTAATAGCGAGGATATCTCCTATAGCCTTGAAGATCGATGACCTTAACGAGGCGATAAAGTTGGCAAAGGCCACTACGGAGTTTACACATAAAGACCCAGACAGCATCAAGGGAGCGGAAGTGTTCACGGATGCACTATGGAAGGCTGCCAGAGGACGTTCCAAGGACGATATCCGCTTTGCAGTGGAGAATGACTATGGGATCGACCTGAACATCCCGGAGCAGGACCTGAAGTCCATCCTTATGGGGGCCGTAAAGGAGGATGTGATCATCAACGGAGAGCCTACGGGAGAGGTCTACTACCGGGATACCGGTAAGATAGACTACTCGACCATGAACACCCTTACCGCTGCCTTGAAATGCTTTCTTGAGGGTAACTGCTTCGAGGACATCGTAAGAAGGGCCGTCGCCTTGGGCGGCGATTCTACGACCATAGCATCAGTAGCAGGAGCACTTGCTCAGGCCATGCATAAGGACATGCCGCATGAGATCCTAAGTCAGTGCGAGAAGAACATCCCGTCGGACCTGAAGAACATCATGGATTCATTCGAGATGTCCTTATCAAGAAGGGCTGCACAGGAACCTGCGAAGAAGGTCTCACAGACAAATGAACTGGCCTTCCATGTCATCAAGAAGCCGGACGGAGGAAGAATCTTCGTCACTGCGCTGCATCGAAAGGAGCTTATCGCCGCACTGAAAGGACGCTTCGGAAACGAGATCACCATTCTGCGGCCAGAGAAGCTCAAGCAGACCTACAAATCGTTATGTGAGAATGGCATGGATGGCACGTACGTCGAGCGTACCCGTCCGGAAGTGCGCACACTCTATTTTCAGGATGGAGAGTTCAGGACCATCGTGACCCTTCAAGGAGACAACCTTCCTAAACAGGAGGAAAGAATAAAGGCCCGCCAGACTTTCTGCGAACTAAGCAAGTACGCCATGGATGTCAAAGACACTCTATACGAAAAGATAGGATATTCAGGAGAAGATAATATCCACTTTGGGAATGCCTACTACCCTGTCATCTATCATGACAAGATCGAGGTATTCAAGGGTGACATCTTTGCCGGAAGCGTAGGCATCGACCCCGCTAACGGGCTGCTAAGGATAGACCAGGGCGGGGATTTCGGACCGATGGAGTGGAATGGAGACAGAACGGAATCCGTATTCAAAAGCGCATCCTTCGATTCCATCAAACAGTCACTAGGAGAATTCATCTTAGATGAAGGAGTCGGTATCAGGGATCACGGAAGACGACCGAATATCGATGTGGCTAACGATGATGTAGCCAAGTCGACGGACGAAAGACTAGTGGAGTGCCTTGATGTGGACAACGCTCCAAAGCACAGCTTGAAGTTATAATTGACAGGACAGGGCCGCAAAACTGCGGCCCTGTCGCTTTCTACACCTCAATCAGAATGGGGATGCCATTGTCGCTGTACATCATCTGATTGAAAGACTCTGCAAAGTCGCTGAAGGCCTCTTCGCGTGACTCTGCGACCCCTACCACTTCCGCGTATATCTCGTCTTCAGGATATACCAAATACACGGGAGAGTCATCTATGATGACCTCTTCCACACATACATCGATATCCATATCAGCTGAGCTTGAATATTCGCGGATACTCCCCTTTCTCTACCATGAAGGGCCTCTTCACCTTGTACTTGAGGCGTTCCTTGAAGAGGGTGTTCTCGTCGTCGATGAAGAAGTACGGCGGGAGCTTGTCATACCAGTCGTCCACGGCATCAGTGATGGTGAATCCGGCACCGACGGCCAGATCCAGACCGGTAATGGCCGGAATAGGTTCAGACCAGACAGAGAACACCTTCTCTCCGCCGGTCAAAGTGATAAGTACGTTTAATGTGATCGTCATGATATCAGGTCATTAACATGGCTGCCTTCAGAGACGGCAAAGGCAGAATATGCCGACCGTTTGAGCTAGGACGGAAAACCTGAGAAAAGACCGGAACCGGTATACGGCCGTTTGAGCGAGGACGGCAAACCTGACGAGTGCAAAGATAGAAAATAAAATGAAAAAGGCATCCCGAAGGATGCCCAAGTGTGTGTCGAGATTGAGGATATACACCTTACGTGTACTATCGGATAGGCAAATATAGCTAATTTTTCTATTGCTGGATATCTTTTGCCATCATGCGTGACATTTGATGTGTCAGGCTGAAGACTCTATTTTATATGTATTTTGGCGTATTCCTCTGCGAAATTGGTTACATGATATGATAGTGGATGAAGTGCAGGATTTTCATAGCCTTTGTAGAAGATTGCAGCCAATTCTTCTCCACCTGTCTGACAGACAAACTCTCCATTCTCATCAAGAGTAATAAGATGGAATGTAATCTCTGGAGTGTAATAGTCCTCATAGTAGAAGTAACCGGACGGATCTTCACGTAGAAGCTTTTGTGTCACATATGTAAAGATGTTGTTATGTGAGCAGTTGGCCTCAGCCAGGAGGATCATGAAGTTTCCGTATTCAATCTCATCTATGATGCAAATAGGTTCCGAAGCATTTTCAAGCCTAGTCATCAGTTCTTCAGGATGCACTCGATCACATATCTTCTCGGTCTTGCCGACATGAACCTCTATCTGAACGATTCCGCAGAATGAGTCGAATTTACCGTCGGCACGGCCTGTAAGGGCTGCAAAGTCACATCCAAAATTTGTGAGTCCAAGGTTTCTGAGCTGATCGAGATCATAGTACGGATAAATTTCCAACTGATGATAGCGATGTTTGACTTCATCTGATACATCAAGTGTGTCTGCCTGATAAGTCAAGTCATCAACAAATCTGACCTTGTCTATGGATTCGGCCTCTGCATAGACTGCAGCTCCAAGCTTCAGCTTTTCCTTGACATCCCCGGCAGGAAACAGACTTGTAAAATAACCCTCAGTTGAACCTGGGACGACCAGATCTTCCACTGCATCTGAAGGAGAAAAGTTCATGCTGATGTCAAACAGATGCCATGAATCCTGTTTCTTGAATAGCGATTCGCAATTTTCATCATTGAACTCGATTATCCTGTGCTGATATCGCTCATCCCATATTTCTTTGGCTCCGTCAGCACATGGATTGTATGGCAGGTCTGATGCGTGATCAAAATAGATTACTCTTTCGCCATTATTGAAATCAGCTCTGATGACAGAATATCTGACAGGCAGGATTTCCTGACCATAGTAATTCTCCCTTGACTCTTCTACTTTCCAGAGTCCGTTATGAGGCTTCAGATAAATAGTTTCCTCAGGATCCGCCCAATCAGCTCCGTAAACATTGAGACTGACAGGCATCGAGCTTCGATTGATGGCAGCAATCTCTATAAATTCCTGACTTGCATCATCAAAGCTGCCATAGAATTCTTCGCAGCCGCATAAGAGTGCTGCAGATATGAATATGTATATAATCTTCTTCATTACTCTTCAAATAAATTATCCTTGATCCACTCGGAATGTACAACTGAATAGCCGCACAAATATCCCGCGCCATTCCTGACATTTGAATATGTGAATGCGGGAGATGACATACCGGCTTCCAGGAAAGGATTACTATAGCTGTCGAACTGCGCAAACAGGTATCTGTACATCTCCTCTGACAGCTTGAAGAGAGTACATTGTATTTCAGCATCCTTCACGAAAACTTCAGAACCATCCCATTGAGGTCTGTAATTAAAGGAAAGGTCGTATTCATTATCCTCCTCATCCAGGTCTCTCCATACATAAAGGTATTCTCCTTTAAATGAAATCAGTATGGGAGTATAAGCCTCTGGTTCAATCTGCAAATCATTATATCCAGACGGAGGAATAATGTCCCGATCCGTAACCTCGACATATTGCATTTCGTCCAGACCTACATATCTTCCTTGGATTCCTTTCCATTTCACCATGGCTCCATACCAGTCATCTGTGGCGGGGTCATCCTTATAGCTTATCTTGAGATTTCTTTCAGCATTATTGCACTTGCCCAATTTCAACTCATACTCCGGGAAAGAGTCAGGAATAATTGTACTTGCTATAGCTTTCTCAGTATCATCAGACTCAAAGACGATCTCGATTTTATCACCACTCTTGAATGCATCTGTTCTTAAAGACAGTTTACTGATACCGGGCTGTAATTCATCACAATCCACTTCAACTCCGTTACATTTGAGTGAGTAATGAGGATTTATGAGAGTGGAATCTGTTGTCTCCAGTTCAGCAAGAGGTACTACCTTGTTGATATCAATAGTCACGAGAGAGTCGGCACAAATGTATGACTTGATGGCTACCATCGGTTGCGCATTCTGGTAGTCAAGGTCAAATGAGTATTTGCAGCCTGTCAAAGCGAGCAGTAATATGAGTATATATTTATTCTTCATCTGTATCAGAATTTAAGAGTGTAACTGAAAGACGGGAGGATAGGGATTATTCCGTATCCGGCTCCATAGTATGTCAGACCGATGATGTTCTCTTCTGTAAACTCGTAAAACTTTTCGACCTGAGAAGCCAAAGGATTCATACGGCAATATGCGTTGTACAAACTGAGGTTCCATATGCTCTCATTGCCTCTCTTGGTTGTCTTGTGGAAGTTGAATCCTATATCCAGACGGTGATAGTCAGGAACCTTCATGTTATTCGGATATGAATAGAAGGTTTCGACATTTCCTCCGAGTTCGCCATCCCATATACCATGCGACTCACATGTCATCCATCCTCCGCTATGATAGTTCCAGCTTGCATACATCTCGAAGCGCTTTCCGAATCTACGTGTAGCTGTCAGAGTCAGCTTATGGCGGTTGTCGTTACGGTCCTTATACCATTCAGGATAGAAGTCCGGGAACAATCTCTGGCTCCAGGACAGCGTATAATATGCTTCGACTGAAGTCTTTTCATCTGACCAGGTCAGGCTTGTCTCTGCACCCCATGACCGTCCTTTACCTACAACAAGTGCATCCTCCCAACGAGTGATCGGAGGATATAGGCCCCATCTGCCCCTGAACTCAAGGAGATTTGACATTGTCTTATAGTATCCAAAGCATTGAAGAAGGAATAAATTTGCCAAATTTTTATTGAAACTTATCTATTTTTTAGTACTTTTGTGCAAGATTTGGCAAAATGAAAGGATTTTTAGATAAATTTCATGAATTGAAGATATTTACTCTTGAGGATGCTGCACGTATCGTCAAGAGTAAAACTTATGCAATGACAATACTGAGGGGGTATATAGAGGATGCTCTGGTGGTTAAGATACGTAGGAACCTATATGCGGTAACAAATCTTGCAACCAAGCATATCGACGCAAATCGTTATGAGGTTGCATCGTCCTTGACTCCAACAGCATATGTCGCATATCATTCCGCCCTAGAGTTCTATGGTGTGGCCAATCAGGTCTTCAACACCATGTATGTCGCAAGCGATAGCATATTCAACAGCTTTGAGTTTGACGGACTTTCATATATGTATGCTAAAAGTCCGACAAACGTTGGAATTGAAACTCCTGTTATGTCATACGGAATAAGAATTACAAGTCTGGAAAGAACCGTAATCGACTGCATTGACAGAATTGATAGGTGCGGAGGGTCTGAAGAGATGCTTCAGTGCTTTGGAATGATAATGCATATCAGTGAAGCGAAATTGTTAGAAGTTCTTGCAAGTTATGACAAAGCAACCCTTTATAAGAAGGCTGGATTTGTTCTGAGCAGGTTCAGGAGCCGATTCAACCTAAGTGATGCGTTCTTCCAGACATGCAGGGAAAGGGCAAATGTAGGTTCTAAAGTGCTTACATCATGCGAGGATTGTACTGAGTATGACAGGGAATGGAATATTTCATATCCTGACACGTTTAATTCATTCGACTATTAAAGAGTATGAGGGCATATAATCGGATAGAACTGGAAAAGGTGGCTAGAGAGACTGGCTTCATAAGGGATAATCTTGAGAAGGTGATCCGCCTAAGCAATATCCTGGAATTTCTCGTGTCAAATGATAGCTTGAAAGGAAAGGTTGTCCTGAAGGGAGGTACGGCTATCAATCTTACTGTGTTTGATATGCCTCGTTTGTCGGTTGATATTGACCTTGATTATTGCTGCAATTCAGACAAGGATACAATGATGGCGGACAGGGCTGTCATAGGCCAGGAGATTCTCGGACATATGCAGTCCAACGGATATACCATTCATCCTTCAAGCAAGAATACGCATGCACTTGACTCATGGGTATTCAGTTACTTGAATGCCGGAGGCAACAAGGATAACATCAAGATTGAGATCAATTATATGATGAGGACTCATATTCTTGAGCCTCGGACAAGAAAGACGTCCATTCCATTTATTGATGAGGTTGATGTCTATGCATTGTCACCTCTTGAGCTTTTCGGCAGCAAGATAAAGGCCTTAATTGAAAGAGCTGCTCCGAGGGATATGTATGATGTCAATCGTATGATTAGAGAGAATATCTTCAAGGATGACCAGATGGATATGCTGCGAAAAATAGTTGTATTCTATCTTGCTGTCGGAGGAAAGAACAAACCAATAAAGGAGTATTCTTTTGAAAGGATCCAGAACATCAGGTTCCCTCAGATCAGGTCAGCCTTAATTCCGGTTCTGAAAAAGACTGAGAAATTTGACTTTGAGGAGGCTAAATCAAACGTTGTCTCCTTCTTATCAACACTCCTCATCTTAGGAGAAGCGGAGAAGAAATTTATTGATTCGTTTAATCAAGGTGAATACAAGCCGGAACTTCTATTTGATGATGGTGAAATCATTGAAAGAATCAAGGAACACCCTATGGCTCTCTGGAAGATAAACAACGCAGAATAATCTATGGCAAAAAGCAAAGCGAAAATACTGGTTGTGGATGACAACAGCGGAATCAGGGCGGCACTGAAGGTGCTGCTGCCGCTGCATTTCTCGCAGGTGGAGCTGATTCCGTCGCCGAAGGAGCTGGTGACCAAGATGGCTGACTTCCGTCCGGACGTCGTGCTACTCGACATGAACTTCCACACTGATATCAATACAGGAAACGAAGGCCTTTTCTGGCTTTCGGAGATTAAGAAACGCACTCCGGAGACTGAGGTCGTGCTTTTTACTGCATATGCTGACATTCAGCTGGCTGTAGAGGGAATGAAGCGAGGTGCATTCGACTTCATCGTGAAGCCTTGGGATAATGAGAAACTTGTCGAGACCCTGAAGAATGCATATAACGGCAGAAATAAGGAAGCAAAGACTGTTGTTCCTCCTTCTTCAATAAAGATGTTCTGGGGCAAGGGACCGGCGATGACTGCAATCAGACAGATGGTAGATAAGGTAGTAGCTACTGATGCCACTGTGCTGATCACCGGTGAGAACGGCACCGGAAAAGATGTACTTGCAGGAGAGATCCACAGGATGTCGGACAGATCTCTCAGACCTATGGTATGCGTGGATGCCGGAGCAATCACAGAGACTTTGTTTGAGAGTGAACTCTTCGGCCATGTGAAAGGTGCATTTACTGACGCACATACTGATCATGTCGGCAAGTTTGAACAGGCAAACGGAGGCACACTCTTTCTTGACGAGATCGGCAACATCCCTCCGCATCTTCAGGCGAAGCTGCTGCGTGCCCTTCAGAACCGTTGCATCACAAGAGTCGGCGACGACAAGTCCATACCGGTGGACATCAGGCTCATCTGTGCTACAAACAAGGACCTTAAGCAGATGGTTGCAAACGGCGAGTTCCGTCAGGACCTGTACTATAGAATCAATACATTCGAGCTCCACCTCCCTGCCCTTCGTGAAAGGACTGATGAGATCCTTCCGTTGGCAGAGATGTTCATTAAGAAGTTTGCCGAGAAATACAGACGAAACGTCAACGGAATTTCCGCAGATGCGGCAGAACTCCTGAAAGGACATTCATGGAGCGGCAATATCCGCGAACTTTCCAACTGCATCGAGAAGGCTGTCATTCTTTCTGAAAATGAGCTTCTGACCGCTGCTGACATAGAGATTGTTCCATCCAGAGCATCAGGTTCTATCGATGTATCAAGCACAGACACGCTCGAGGAGACAGAAGAAAAGGCAATACGTGCAGCTATGGCACGTTTTGGAGGGAATCTGTCTATGGTAGCAAAGTCGCTGGAAATCAGCCGTCCTACTCTATATGCAAAGCTGAAGAAGTATAATATCTGATGACAACCCTAACCGTCATATTGATTGTTCTGGCAGCGATAGTAATATCGTCTGCCATCACTTCTTTTGTCACATCAAGAAAAATGAGGGCCAAGGTAACCTACATGCTTGACGCCCTTGAAGATAAGGAGCTCAACTTCCGCTTTGACGAAAGACGCCTCCGTGGACGGAAGTTCAACCGCACTCTGAATCGTCTGCGTAACATCTTCGACAAGGAAAGGCACGAGATCATAGAACAGGAGAAGTATTTCGGTCTGATGCTCGATCACGTCAAGACAGGCATTGCGGTAATCGAAAAGGACGGTCGTGTGGCATACTCCAACAATACAGCTCTTAATCTGCTCGGCATCGCCACATTCGGCCACATCAGACAGCTTCGTGCAGTGAGCGACTCTCTTTATGACTCGTTCCAGACTATTGCTGACGGCAATGAGGAGAGGGCAAGCTATTATAATGAAAGCGGAAAGATGACTATCTCCTTGACAGCATCAGAGGCGAAAATCGGCAAGGATACTGTGAGGATCATCGCATTCAACGACATAAGCAACGAGATTGCAGAGAACGAGCAGCAGTCATGGTCCAAGCTCATCAGGGTCTTGACTCATGAGATCATGAACACCATTACGCCTATTGCTTCGCTCAGTGATACATTGCTGACCTTCGATGGTGTAGATGAAGACATCAAGAATGGCCTCAGCACCATTTCCGAGTCATCCAAGGGCCTGATTAAATTTGTGGATTCATATAGAAATCTGACTCGTGTGGCTCCTCCTGTGAAGAAAGCGTTCTATTTCAAGGAGCTTGCTGAAAGGGTCATCAGTCTGACCAGAGAACAGGCTGCGATGAACGGCGCGGTATGCACATATGAGGAATTGTCGGAAGATATAATCCTTTATGCAGACGAGGGACAGATAACTCAGATTCTTATCAATCTTGTCAAGAATGCTGTTCAGGCAGAGGCGCGTAATGTAGTAATCACAGCTCAGCTTACTCCATCTGAGCAGACAGTTATCAGCGTTTCAAACGACGGTCTTCCTATCAGCCGAGAAAGCCAGGATGAGATATTCGTTCCATTCTTCACGACCAAGCAGGAAGGAACCGGAATCGGATTGAGTCTTTCGCGTCAGATCATGAGATTGCATAATGGTTCGCTATCTCTCACAAGAAGTGATGCGAAAGAAACAGTATTCACGCTGACATTCAAGTAGTGGTCCCCATCTCCATCAATCAGCAGTTCAGTTTGTAGCCTATACCCCTGATGCTTTCTATCTCCACACCTGGATCGGATTTGAAGTGGTTGCGCAGGCGGGTGATATAGACATTGAGGCTGCGGAGATTGAAGTAGTTGTCGTCGCCCCAGAGTTCCTTCAGGAGGACTGACGTATTTACTGTCTTACCGGCATCACGGCAAAGTCGGAGCAGGACTTCGGATTCTCTCGCTGGGAGGATAGTTTCGCAATTGTCTATTTTCAGGATCTTGCTTGCCGGGATAAATTCATATCTGCCGATATTATAGACTGTTTCCGCAGATTCCTGTGCCTGGAGTCTTCCGGCAAGTGCTTTGACTCTGACTATGAGTTCATCGATGGCGAACGGTTTCTTCAGGAAGTCATTGCCTCCGGTCTCGAATCCTTTGACCACATCCTCTGTCGCCGATCGTGCTGTAAGGAAGAGTATCGGCGTATTGTATCCTTCTGCCCTGAGCTTCTTTGCCAAAGAGTAGCCGTCAAGATTGGGCATCATTATGTCGCTGACAATGACGTCAAATGACTCCCTTTTGACAGCCTCCAGTGCTTGTACTCCGTCATATGCAAGATGCACATCAAAGTTTCTATCCGACAAAGTATCAGAAAGAATCTCGGCAAGCATCTGCTCGTCTTCGACGATAAGTATCTTTATATTATTGCTCATTCCTCGGCAGTTTGATTGTTACCGTCGTGCCCTTACCGACACGGCTGTTCATTGATATTGTGCCCTTATGCAGTTCTGCTACCTGTTTTGCATAGTATAAGCCAAGTCCGTAGCCTCTGACAGAATGTATATCTCCTGTCGGGACTCTATAGAACTTCTCAAAGACGTGTGACAGATGTTCCTTTGCTATTCCGCAGCCGTTGTCTTCAATCTCAATGGTCACGTTTCCAGACTCATCAGATACTCTGATATCCACGATAGGATCTGTAGAATATTTGACTGCATTATCAAGGACAGTGGCAAGAAGGTTCTTGATGTGGAATTCATCAGCCAAGATCTTTATATGCTCAGCACAGTCTATGTTGAAGACTGGTTTCTTTCCTGTGTTCATCCCAGCTCCTTGAGCGAGTTGACTGATGACATCCTGAAGATACACCATGGTAGGATTATATTTATATTCACGACCCTCTACAGACACAGAAAGGATGTGTTCTACCATAGTAGAGAGTTGCGTAAGCTGCGTTTCCACTATCTCAAGGTAACGGCTCCGTCTGTCCGGATCTACATCTGCCGAGAAATTCCTCAAGGCATCTGTCGCTGTCACGGCAACGGATATAGGGGTCTTCAGTTCGTGCGTTATGTTGTGCGTGAAGTCACGTCTCATTTCTTCAAGGGTCTTCTGACGGAACATTGTCCTGACAAGATATATAAGTACGCCCGCAAGAAGGATGATGATGGCGACTGACGATGCTATCAGGCCCCACATCCTACCGAGGAATACCTTGAAGGGCATTTCTATTGAAACAAGAAGCGAATATGAACCATCATCATCGATAGGAACGACCGTGGTCATAGGGTTGTTCAAAACCGGTCTCTCGCCATTGGTCATCACTACTCGCGATTTTCCATCATCGTTGAAGAGCACTTCTGCATAATATGGCTGCAAAGCATCCAGTTCCATCAGGTTAGGTTCGAAGTAGAGACTGAAGTCGTCGAGATTGATCCTGACGTACTTGGCATCTGCAAGTCCCGGGATTGCATCCATACGGAACGCCTTATATATGCTCTTGTATATGGCGGATTCCACTCTTCGCTTGAAGTCTGTCACGGAATCGCTATACATACGATACACCCATACTGATTGCACTACCGCAAGGGAAAGCAGAGATGCAATCGCCAGGATTGATATGTTTCTGAAGTATTTTCGTGACATTTTCAATGGATTTATTGCAAAAGTAGTAATAAATTTCGCTTTGCTGACCGAGTTAACATTAGTTAACATTTATTAACATTCAGTTAACACAGAATGCGGATTTATGTCTCTATATTTGCCATCGGAAAACCGGTTTCATCATTGTCAAACATTAAAGGAACATTGTTATGAAAAAGTTGATTCTTATTATCTCGATGGCTTTGGCCAGCAGTATTGCATTTGCTCAGAACAGCAATGACAATACTCTTTATATTATCGATGGAGTCGTAGCGACAAAGGCGGCGGCAGATGAACTGCCAAGCGATGCAATCAGAAATATGAATATCGTGAAAGGCGTAGAATCTGTAGTCATCATTACAACTCAGGCAGGAAGAGAGATTTCCGGACGAGTGGTAGATGTTGAAGGTAAGCCTATGATTGGAGTTGCTGTAATGGTTCCCAAGACTAAGATAGGTGTCGTTACCGATGCTAATGGATATTATAAGATTAACCTTCCTGCAGGTGAAGCATTTCTGAACTATATATATGTGGATTATCCGACAAAGACTGTCCAGGTCGATAAGGCCAATATGGACGATGTGGTGATGGATAAGAATGCACCCGAGAACCTCGTAGTGATCAAAGAACTGAAAGGCGACGTGGTAAGCGTCAGAGGTGTAAAGAAAGCAGGTGGCGATCCACTGTATGTAGTAAAGTCAGCTAATGGCAAGATTAAAAAGGTTGACAATCTGGAGTCCATCTCTCCGAACGACATCAAGACAATCCATGTCTATAAGGACGACAAATCTGCAGAGCAGTTCAAGAAGTATGGCGACACTTCCAATGGTGTGGTGCTGGTTGAACTCAAGTAATTACAGTTAAACATAAATACTGTTCCGGTCAGAGGGCGTGAGTCTTCTGGCCGGAGTTTTAGTGATTATTGTGTACTTTTCCTGAATTATAGTTAATTTTGCAAAGGCACTTGAACATTATGGAAGAAGATGAAGAATAAAGTTATCATATACACCGCTAACGATGGCAAGACCAAGATTGATGTAAAGCTTGAGGAGGACACTTTATGGCTTACACAGGCTCAGATGTGCGAACTGTATCAGACGAGCAAATCGAATGTGAGTGAGCATATCAAGCATATCTTTGAGGAGGGGGAATTGAATGAGGAATCAGTTGTTCGGAAATTCCGAACAACTGCTGCCGATGGCAAGGAATATCTTGTTTCACACTACAATCTGGATATGATAATTGCACTTGGTTATCGTGTACGTTCCATTATTGCTACAAGATTCCGCCAGTGGGCGACAGAACGTCTGAAGGAATATATTGTCAAAGGATTTACTCTTGATGACGAGCGTTTGAAGAAGTTGGGCGGTGGCAGTTATTGGAAAGAGTTATTAGAGCGCATCAGGGATATTCGCGCCAGCGAAAAAGTGCTTTACCGTCAGATACTGGAGATATACGCAACTAGTATCGATTACGATCCGCGAGCACAGGTGTCGCAAGAGTTTTTCAAGAAAGTGCAGAATAAAATCCATTATGCCATTCATGGGCATACCGCTGCCGAACTGATTGTAGAACGTGCTGATGCGGAAAAGGATTTTATGGGCTTGCTGACGTTCAAGGGGAATCATCCGACATTGATCGAGGCGAAAACCGCCAAGAACTATCTTAACGAAAAAGAACTCCGTGCAATGGGACAACTTGTATCCGGATATCTGGATTTTGCGGAGCGTCAGGCAGAACGTGAGCAAGTGATGACAATGAACGACTGGGCAGCATACCTCGACAGAATATTAACGATGTCCGGAGAACAGTTGCTTCAAGGTTCAGGCAGTGTTTCCCACGAAGAGGCTATGGAACACGCCACAATGGAATACCGAAAGTACAAGCAACGCACACTCAGCGATGTCGAGCGTGATTATCTGTTTTCAATCAAGTCTATCGAGGATTCTGTAAAAAAGAACGATTAGTCTGTTAAAACTTTTCCGGTCAGAGGGCGTGAGTCTTCTGGCCGGAGTTATTTGGTCAGGAATGATGCGATGTCCTCTCCTTCCGGCATATTAAGGGTCTGACGGATGGTGCTCTTGCGCTGGTAGACTGTGCGGACGGACTGCTGGGTCACTACGCTGATTTCCTTGGTGGAGAAGTTGGCCTTGAGGAGGCAGCACAGTTGGATTTCCTTTTCATTCAGGATGTTTCCGAATCTTTCAACAAGTGATGTGTAGAATCCGTCATAGATATAGTCCATTGTCTGATAGAGGTCTTTCCAGTTCAGGAGGGCATCTACATTGACTTCCTGACTGGTGATCTCCTTCATCCTCTTCAGGAGTTCCTGATTGGCTGTGGTAGGGTTTGATGCTGCCATTCGTATGACTCCAAGCTGCTGGAGGAGAATTCTCTTGAAGAAACGGTCATCCTTCTGCTCGGTATTCACCTGCGATTCGCTGACCAGTTGGCGCAAGGCTTCCAGTTCTTCCTCCTTCTCAATGATCTGATGCTTCTTTCTGCGGTAATAGAATACAGATACTGCTATCATCAGCAGTAAAGCCAATCCAACATAGGTAAGGATGATCTGGGTGCGCTGTTTCTCGATAGTCAGTTTGAGGTTGCGCTCGTTGAGATTCCGGATATTTTCCTCTTTGGCATTGTTTACATATTGCTTCATTCTGGAGTTCTCGTCAATCTGATTGCTTAACAAAGCCCACTCTTT
>JAFZFH010000034.1 GCA_017555965.1 Bacteroidales bacterium | reverse complement strand
GCCCGGACCGGCGGAGCGGAAGACCCGGCCCGCGTATCTGCCGGGGCTGGTGCCTTACACACCAATGCAAACAATAACACATCTCCCCCTCCGTCAGATCATCCAGAACTTTCCATGTCATGCCCAGCCTGCCCACCACGTCATGCCCGGCCTGACCGGGCATCTATACGACATCCGGATCATCAATAATGCTTCCCATCAAATCATCCGAACCACCACCTTAAGCCCATACCCCGTGGTTCGTACAGCCAAAAACAACCAATTCACCCCAAATCCCCTTGCCGATCCACCACCCTAGACCCAAACCCCGCGGTTCGTACAACCCACACCAACCTCCATACGACCACATCAATTACAGAACATCCGAAGGATATCAAGAATCCCGAAAACACAAGTGGCGAGCATCTCTGCCCGCTACTATATGCATTTCATCGGATTAAACTAGAACTCACTCATATTCAGATCCGAACACTACTCTAGACTATAGATCTTCTGAATCTGGAATCCTTGACCTGCGAAGAGGAGATTCTGCTCATCCATCGCATTAAGAATTGCGTGATCTGTCTCTGTAAAGTCAATAGTAACTGTATATGTACCGTCACCGTTATTGACAACAATGTCTGTCCAATTTACATTTATATCACCATTACCAGAGTCGTCAGTTGTTGGCCACTGAGATTGCCACCATCCTGTAAGAACGCGAATCTGCCACCAATCCTCGACTGGTCTAATTACAACGTAGAATGGGCCAGTCTTAAAATACTGCCAGAGCTCAGTAGATACTATCACAGAAGCGTCTCCAGTGTATGTACCCTCACGAGCAAAACGATATGTATTACCCCATGTTCCTGCGCCTATAGAATTCTTATTTTCCCATATTACGATCTCTTTCTTTGCTTGCTGATTAACAGTAGCAACCTGAGAATCCGCCATACCTGCAGCCGTAAGTTTAGCAGAGCAGTCGCCTTCGCTGGCCTGAGTTGTCCTTAGATTAATCTTATAAGTTCCCTCTTTAGCAGGTGAGTAAGTATAATTACCATCTACTGGCTCAAGACGATCAAGATTAAGGTTTACAATCATTCCTGGATAGTAAGAATCTTTGTCGACTGTAAAACTCAACTCGACTACCTCTCCTACCTTTGAACCAACAGTATTCTTATTGAACTTAACATCCTTGAATGCACCAAGAGTTCGCTGTGAAATAATTGCAGTTTCCGGCAAATACTCAGCGGCCTCAACAGTCACACGCAAGTTGTCACCATCCGACGTGGTTACAAGATTATTAATTGTAACCTTGCGATCATTTCCAACGTTACCTGTATTGTATGTAAACGATGTCTCTCCATTTCTTGTCATGCCGACTAATGTAACCTTTACATCTTTATTATTAAAGTTTTTATCATCAGCATCCAGTACAAATGTTATAGACACATTGCGTCCCGCTCCATAACGAACGCTCTCAGGAACTGTAAGACTCTGGAACGCATACTTAGCGGCAGTCTGCTCAATAGTTGAAGTTACAGTTTCATAGTAATACTTCTCAGACTCAAGAGTGAGTGAACATGTTGACTCATCCTTGTTTGTAGTCTGCAGCTTCAAAGTATATGTTTCAGCTCCAGTAGGCCTGAACACATAAGTCTTGATTGCAGATCTTCCATCAGCAGGTGCTTCAAGACGAGTTTCATCATTAGCCGGCATAAGACCGTCAAGGGTCACATTAATTTCCATGCCTGAGTAGTAAGTAGGAACTGTAAACATATACTGAACCTCATTACCTACACCTAAGCCCACACTACCCTGGACAAAGCCAACATTCTCAAAGCGGTTGCCGACTCTTTCTCCTGATGTTGCAGAAGCAAGCTGATAATCAGTCACATCAAGAGTAAAGCCAACCTTACCTTCCTCATCAGTAGTCTTCAGTCCTGTTATAGTGACCGTCTTTTCATTCGCACCAACAGTTCTAGTGATTGTAGTATTTCCATTAGCATCTTTCAAGCCATCAAGCTTGATAGTTACAGTTCTCTGCTGATTGTCAGATGCGTCCTTAGTAAATGTAATTGACACATCTCTATCAAGTCCCTTAGGAATATCCTGAGTGACAACACTTACATTCGAGAATACATAATTCACATTAGTCCACGAATCGCTGGCGTTTTCTGTATCAAAGTACTTGTTGGTCACATATACTGTCGACGCATTATCTATACAGTTTGTGCGCCAATATGTATTTATGATACGGTAATTATCCTTGTCCCTTTCCAGATTATTATAATCGTCATGTGAATTGATTACATAATCAAAATAGAAAGATCTTTTACCATTCTTTGACGGAATGGTAGATAGTCCTGTAACGACAGGTATTGAATTATGTGATGCATCAGGAGACAAAGACAAGTCCTCGGTCTCTATAGCAAGATGAAGAGGAAACATATCCTCTGTCAAACCTGGCTGAATCCTGATCTTCACATACTGTTCGACATTAATTCCTGACTTAATCCTTGGCTCACACTCGACTGTCATCTTGAGTTTTTTTCTAAGGATAAAGCGAATCCTACGGGTAAGCTGAACATCCTGAGGCTTGACGGTCACAACCTGCTCCATAATTTGGTCACCAGGTTCCTTGATATTGAAAACCACATCCCTATAGCCGTCCAATTCTCCTCCCTGTATGTCATTTCCCGCCACAGCATGGCTTGCAATCACATCGCCATCATCAGCGAGCGTCTCTCCATCAGCATCAAGCAACTTGACATAATTCGACGAGTTTTCAGGTGTCGCATCAGCCTGATCATAATTAGGCTCATACTTATATCTAAAATGAACCGGACCACTATTTACAATAGTAGTGTCTGTAAAACTTACTGCGATTCGATTCATACCCACTGCAACCTCTTTCAAACCGGAAGTCGTAGTAGATCCGGCAAGGTTGTTACTTACAATACCTTTGATGGCTTCTTCTACTGTTTCATAGCCAGGAGAATGGACATTCTTTATCTGGAAGTGATACAAGAAATTCCTCAAGATATGGAAATACTTAATGTCAGTCACAATCTCATTTCCATCCGGGTCCTTACCAATGATATTGTACACAAGATCAAACTTATAGTAACACTCTTGCTTGCCATACATTGCCTTGACAATCACGTGAGGAGGAGATTCTCTCCACTTATCCTCCTCATCGGTTCTGACAGAAACTTTCCTCTCATACATGAAGAAATGCTCCTGCTCTTTGCTCGGATTTGTCAGGTCTGGTCCATACCATATGTATTTACCGTCTCGTTTAGGCATATTCTGATTAAGCAGAGCTGACGACAGGGCATGTCCTTCATATGGAAACGGCAGACCCATCAACTCATCATAATCATAAATTACCTCTTTACCAGCTGCAGCCTCTTCTTCATCGACAAAGCACTGAAACTCCTGATTCTTGTTATTATATGGTGCGACTGTACCCCTGTCAATAGTATTGTACACTGAGAAACCCATAAGCTGGAATGGGTCATCGCCTCCGGTATGATCCTCAACCAGAATCTCGGCAAAATTTCTAAGGAGATGTACATGCTCAAGATGTTTTTTCAGATGTTCACATGGGTGAAAATGTTCCGTCTCTGTATCAGAGTCATAAACCTCATCAACTACCTGGATATGCGGAACCTCAGCTCTTGACCAATATGCCGTTTCACCATTCTCTACATACATATTACCGATGATACTGGCCTCGTGGCCGTACGCAATCTGGTCAACAGGGCAGTTGGCGATAAAGTGAATGATTCGTGGCAGATCCGAAAGGGTAACTACGACCTTGAATTTTTGCTTATACTCTCTGGAGTTCTCATCCATTACGGCATCTCCGACAAGTTCTGCTTGAGCTACTTCCACAAACATTCCATTCTCATCAAAAATGACAAGATGGAATGAATGGATGTCTGGCTCATGATCCATTACTTTAGTTGCCGGACCTGAGCTAGGAATAGTAGCAGTGAACATGATCGGAACCCTTCCATAGACTCCGATGCCGTTCTCGAACTTAGGTTCGTCTTCAACCAATTCCGGCGCCTGACAGGAAACGACCGTTCCTATCACCATCAGCAATATATATTGTATGACTCTTTTCATTTGTCAGTCTTAATTCATTTTGTCACTTTACCAAGTAATCTCCTCATCTCCCCAGGTGAACTCGTAACCGCCAGCAAAGCCATTATTTATCCTTGCCTCTGGCTGTGTTCCCCAATACCATTCGTCATATATACAGCGGACTGAACCTGTTGTATTATTATCAGTTGGAGTTACTCGTACATCAGGAACTGTTCCTCCATTGTTACGCACCTGATGAGTAGAAGAATAATAGTAATTAGTTCCCCAAAATATATTTTGAATCAACTCCTTCTGCTGCAGACTGATCACAAACATAATCTCGGCAGTAGTAGGAAGTCTCCATCGACCTGCTGGAAGGCCTTCTTCTTGATATGAAGCGCACCGCATTGCCGCTCCCTCAGGAGTGCATGCACTACTATAACCTCCATTAAATGAAGCGACTCTGAATTTAGGTGAAATAATACGGAATATATCACCATCTTTCATTGTAGGATAGTAGTATGTCAATATCCTACCATTACCCTCCTGGTCCCTTCTCCAAGAATTATCCATATTAAAGCCGTCATTATTCAAGTCTTCATCATGAGACCTACTTCTGGGATCGCCAATAATATAGTTATAGGTTTCTTCCATCATTGTGAAGGTATCACTAGATTTGAAGCTTGATACGGAAACTGAATACATATAACTGTCTCCACCTTCTTGTGTTGTTCCATTTGCCTGACCAAGATTATAGAGATATTGGCCATTCCTCTGATTATATCTAATTGCTTCCCCGTGCCGATTATACCTATTTACAAAAACTGAAAACTCTTTAGCCCTGTGTGGAGTAATATAAATAGGTGGATACTGCACAATGGTAACAGACTCACTATATGGTCTCTCTGTTTCACCCATTCCATTTATTCCATCCAGTTCAAGCCACAGGGTCAAGTAAACATATACAGGCGAATATAAATTGGTAGGTACAGGATTCTCAAATTGCAAAACTCCATTTCCGTTATCTGTTAAAGTATATCCTGTGACTTGCCTTACTACTGGATCATCTCCTCTGCAGTAAACATAAAATGCTCCTTCTAATGTGCTTAGTTCTGGGACGTTCTCCACCACCTTATTAGACCTATCCAACGCCCACGCAATCTTATGCGAAGCCTTATACTTGATGATACCGGTTGTGACATTATCAAGCTCAAGACGCTTGGTCAAAACGTTAAAATACATATAGTCCTTAAGTTCGACATCTTCCTTAGGATGGTCGACTCCTGAAATGTGGTCCGACCAGTCGAGGACAAAGAACTCGAGATGATCAAGAACAATAGGCTTGATCTCGATAGTACTACCGATCACACCCACATTGACATACATATCATACCAATGGTTAGGCTGGAATGTTCGGCCTGCGCCATTGATGAGGATCTGATAATAGTATGTTTCATAAATAGGGGTAGAGCCATCACCTTTATCTGCACCCCACTTCATCTCGAAAGTTACATATGATGCATCAGCCGCACCCTTTTCCCACTGATGAGCATAAGTGTAGAAAGGAATATCACAAGTATATACACGTCTCTGCGGGATTGAGTCTTGATCAGAGTCCTTATATTTTACAGCCGGAAGCGTCTTGGTATATGTGAATTTCTGCTTTTGCGAAGACTTATGAAATCCTTTCATGGTTTCATCGACGTCCTTAAACAGATATCCTTTATAGCTGCTATTGTGGAATGCAACATTCATGGTATTGACATCAGGAGCGTCTTCAAATGTAGGCACCATTCTTACAGTGCTGGTTACATCGTTCACAGTCTTCTCAATGTCAATATATTCCGGAATTGCCACAGTCAGAGTCACCTTAGATGATGCGCGTACAAGGCTAATCGTACCTTCTGCATTCTTTTTCGAGTCTTTCTGTGCAGTACCCAAACCTGCCATTACGAAAGGCTTGTTGATTGCGTCGTAATTCGCTTCAGTATTATTCAGAACATAACTCTCAAGAACCGGTAGTCTGGTGGCATCGTTTCCTGCCTCATAAACAGCATCTGCTGGCTTGACATCTGACGGTAAGTTGGCGATGACAAAGATATCGCACAAATTCTGAGTCGGGAAGATTTTACGGATAGCATCCTCTACAACGTATATGTTGACCTCGGTCTGACCGAATGTTGCGTTCAAGTCTACATGGTGATAAAAAACACATGGCTCCGTTGTCTGTCCCTTAGGATAGAAGAAGATGTCAAGCGTCTTCAATTCTCTCTCATATGCCTCTCCCGTGTTGTCTATAGCCTTAGTAAGAGGAGCATTGTATATGGTCAATACAATCCCATCCTTCTTATGACCATCATCCATGCCAAGTTCACCTACGCAACTAGTGCAGGCAAGCAGCAATGAGGTAAGTATATATATAAATCTCTTCATATAGTCTATCCGTTAATAAGGTTCTGAATAAGTTTATATTCAGTTATAGATTCATCGGTTTGCTTCGGCATCATGTCAGCAACGATAGTTCGTCCGTCAGCAGTCTGAACAGTAATGCGAAGCAGGACAACGTGTCTTGGAGCAATCGGGGCCATATTTGTCACCTGTATATGGACTTCCGAATCCACTCCGACGGCGCCATATTTGGTGTTATCCAGAATCTTAAATGCATCGGAGTATCCCTCAACAGGGATGAGCGATGCTGTCCATGTTGCGCCAGCAGGTGTGTCGATACGGAAATTGCATACGGCTACAGAGTAGCTATCCGTATACAGCACCACCTCTCCCTTTTCATAATCAACACTTTCTACTGAATTTGGTATCCATGTAATCGGGTTGGAAACTGATATCTGATCTGTAAAGTCCAGAGTATCTGCCATAACTTCCCATGGTTCAACATTACAAGTCAACGAAATCTCCTTATCCTTGAAACTTAGGGCAACATCGTTCTTCTTACCAGCATTCCATGGCTTCATTTGAAACAATGGGATGGTAGTCGTTCCTTCCATTCTTGTACTTCCCTGCTCCTGATAGTCGTAGTTCACAACTATCTGAGCATTTCCAAAATCAGCAGTAGACTGTGGCCACATAATGGTATAATCAGACAACTGTATTGCTGTAGCATTCTTGACCAATTCTTTACCTTCATCTGACAAAGAATATGTAAAATTTGCAGCAGAAATAGGAACACCATAAGTAATATCAGCATCATTTCCCCTATAGTCAATCTGGGCCGATCTTGTATTCTTAAGGTTTTCTATTGTCACATTCTTCAACCACACCTTATTACTAGACACATTCGCCGCCGTAACCTTAAACGCCGTAAACAAATGCCTGAAATCCATATCCACCTTCGAAAAATTCTTGACATCGCCAGTCAGATCCCTCGGCTCTATGTCAGAATACATGAAGTCGAACTGCGGCGTACCAGTCTGCGAAAGGGTCTTTGCCGGAATGGTCAGAACTCCATCCGCAAAACCGAAACCGGTGCCGAAAAATCCGGAAGCTGTAATAGGCGAAGAAGGGTCGCTGTTATCCTTCTCCATCCAACCGAAGAACTTATGCACACCGTCGGTGGTCCACTCGTGCTTTCCCGCGAACGGCCACGCCGAACCATTGGACGTCGCAATATCGCCATTGATATAGTAGTCCGTCGGAACCTCATAATCGGCCGAAGGAGCAGTAAAATAGTCGTACACCTTGATCTGATTTCCCTCCGCCGCAAACGTCTGCCCATCAAGCAGAGCCTTGGTCTGGCCTGCCTCGGTCGGAGCCATCACGATCGGCACGCCCGCAAGACCCATCCCCTTCTCCTCACACGAAAGAAGGGTCATGAATGCGACGGCCGCCGCCAGCATATGTCTGATTTTCAGTTTCATTCTTTGTTTTTATTGTATTAGATCCCAAGTCAAGCTTGGGATGACAACCTGTGCTTGGGATGACAACCCGTGCTTGGGATGATAAATGCCTTATCTGTTATTCCATGAGCTGATGCCTGTAGTGTGCGTCAGCTTATCCAGTCTTAAATTCAATGTATAGGTATAATGCTTGCCCGGCTCCCAATATGTACTCAACGAACGGATCGTCTCCGTCTGCGGAATCCAATTGGCAGTGCCATAGCGCACCTCATACTCCACCTCCAGGGAAGCCACGCATGGCTGCGGAATCACATAGAACTCCTCCCCTATATATTGCGTCGTACCCGCCTCAATCTCGATTCCCTCGCCTCCGGCCGCATCATACACCACATACGAAAAATCATTCTCCGCAGTCTCCCAATCCCCCTTCTTCGTAGTATTATAATCTCCTACAGCCGCAAAACCGACCATGCGTATATTCTTGACTCTCATCGACATATCATCGGGCAACGAATGTAACATTCGGAACTCCACGCGCGAAAGGATATGGTCGAACCGCAGGATCACGACGTCGTCCTGCTCGCTGTTGCCATAGGCCGAAGCAACGAGAATATCCACATCTCCGTCGCTGCAGTCGAAGCCCCATAGCTGAAGTCCATCCACAGGCGAATGTTCCATCGGCAGGTCTGTCGGCCAGAAGGCATCGAAATACATTCCGTCGAAGGTCCATAACTTCGAGGACATCCATCCATCCGAAGAAAAGGAGATGGTCTCGCCCTCAAGGTAGGTCTCTCCGGTGGTCTCACTTACCGACCAAACATTAAAACTCTGGTCATCCGGAAAAGGAACAGACTCCATAGCCCTCGTATCGTTTCCGATCAGAGGCCTGAAGGCAATATTTGCGATAGACCAGGTCACATCCTCCTTCACGCAGCCCGTAAGCAGCATCAAGGAAGCCACAACCATACCTATTATATATATATTCCTTTTCATCATCATTCCTTTTGCGTCATCCCCGACCTGATCGGGGACCTATTCCACCATACCGGAACGAAAAACCGCCCAGACTGCCAAAGCAACTCTGAACGGAACTAAAAGATTTTATATGATCAGTCAATTAACTTATGTGCTATCACATGATTATTTCCCAAATATCTCACAAGATATATAGTATCATCATCAATAGTATGAACACTATAAAAGACATACCATGTCGTCTGGTGATTTTTAGGAAAGGCCGAATAAAAAAGACCTTGCCCTAAACGTTCAAAATGTGATGGAGCTGCTTTCTTTACTTTAATTGGCAAATTGACCTGTATCTCTCTGAACAGTTGCTCTGAATAATCTATAGCTGATTCCTTAAAACCAAGGTATCCATTATTGTAAAGCAATTCTGCCAGCTCAAGAAATTGATCTACGACCTCAGGAAGAAATAATACTTTTGTCATGCGATATTACTGCCCTCCTTGCGCTCGAACATTTCATTCAACCCCTCACGAACTCGTGCAAGAACTTCATCTACTGTAATAGCACGGTTCAAATCCTCATCTGCCACATTGTTCTGAGCCACAAGTACAAAGGTCTCATTGCGACCTCTCTGGATAACCACCTTTTCCGTTTTGGCTATATCCAGGTACTTCTTCATGTTGTTGCGTAATTCCGCGGAACTGATTATTACCATATATCAATAAATTATGTACATCATAATGTACAAATATAGTACAATTCCGACATCCACCAAATCTTTTTCGTTCCAATATGTCAATGAACTTTTTTTCGTCATCCCCTCTTCCCTTTGACGTCATCCCCGGCTCGACCGGGGACCTCGGGGACCTTGGTACCCACCAGCCCGGTCAGGGGCTGATGGATAATATTAAACAGGATTACTCGAATGAAATAACGTCGAGGTCACCCTTAAGGTATGTTGCAACGTTGTCAGCAGTAAGCTCTACGCCAGCAACCTTACATCCCTTGAATGTAACAGTATCATCCTTGCCAAGCTCAGAAAGATCGAAGTTGAAGCCCTTATCGAAAGTACAACCCTCGAATACTGTTGTTACGTAAGGCTTAACTGTTGCATTCCAAACGTTAACCTCACCTGCAACCTCGTTCTCGAAGAAGTCACCAGTTACAAATGCAGTGTTGATGAACTTAGCAGACTTGAATGAAGAGTAGCTTGTCCAACCCTCGAGTGAAGAGTTCTCAACTGTAAGAGTATAGTCGCAAGAACCTGATGTCTGAGTATTGAATGCGTAAGCAGTGTTAGCTACGTTAACATTGTAAAGATAGAGGTCACCCTCGTTCTTTGTAACAACAACACCATAGAGAACCTTATTGTTAGAGTTTCTAGTATTGTAACCATTGATGTCGAGGTTACGGATGTGACCCTTAGAAGTTGTAACAGCAAACATTACATCGCTCTTCTGGATAGTGAAGAGGTAACCGTTACCGTCGAGGTCATGACCGTTAAGAACCATCTGGTAGCCAGTGTAGTCACCGTTAAGGATAGTAGACTGTGTAAGAGCAGCATGGTAAGGAGTTGGATTTACAAAGCCCTTAAGAGTAAGGTTGTTGCCATTGAATACATCGCTGATCCATACGTTTACAGTGTTAGCAGCCTCCTCAGTCTCATTTGATTCGAGGATCATGCGCTCGTGAGCGAAACCATAAACTGTCACATAAGAGTCAGTGTCAGTACCGTAGAACTTGTTGTTAGTGATCTTGACCTCAGCCTCTGAAGCATACTTAACCTGAAGGTGGAGGTCGCGATGAGCCTCAGCGTTGAATGTACAGCCGTTTACATTGAACCAATCACCGCTCTCAGATACGTACTGGATAGCCTCCCACTGGTAGTCTGTAAATGTACAGTTCTCAAATGAGATGTTAGTGTTACCTGTTCTTACATATACAGCAGACTCATCAGTACCGTTACCATTTGCGAATGCAACATTCTCAAACGAAACAACAGAACCTGTAACATTGATTGGAGCACCCTTGAAACCACCGTCAACGAATGCTACGCTATAAGTTACGTCAAGCTGTGAAGCAAGTTCAATCTCGCTAGTAAGCTGGATTGTAGCAACCTCAGCTGCAAGAGCCTCAAGAAGTTCCTTCTCATTGTCAGCTGTTGCGATGTAACCAGGATCATCGTCTACCTTATCGTTAACAACTACATCCTCCCAATCAGCAACTGAAGGGTTGATGAGGATCTCGTCGAGGTCGAATACTACAGTGTAGATATAGTGCTTTCCTGGACGCCATACCTCGCCTTCCTGATCGAGCTCGAGAGGAATAGTGATAGTCTGCTCAGTAAGCTCAGGAGTTGTCTCTGCTCCAGAACCGTCAGTCATCTGATTCTGAGTGAAGTTGATTGTAAGAGTTGTAGTCTCCTGTGGGATTACGACTGTACCGTTTGCATGATCCTCAACAACTTCTGGAGCTGTAGTAAGAACGATAGCATCACCCTTTACAACCTCGTAAGCCACTGGGTTAGCCTGTGCTGACCACTCGTCATACTGAACACCATTACCCATCTCAGCAACGAGAGTACCTGTAGTGTTTACGTCATTGATGATAAGATCATGAACAGTGAAAGCCTTAGCAGCATCAGCGTTAGCAGCCTTAACCTTGAGAGTGATCCATGCCATTGTGTGCTCGAATACTACAGAAACGTTCTCCTTTGCAGTCTGAGCTGTGTAAGGCATAGTGATAGGAGCAAGCATGAAATCTTCAGTCTGGTCAGTGAAGCGAGACTGAGTGTACTCTACTGTGTACTTGTCATCCTGTGGATCATGAGTTACACCTGGAGTTGTTGCAGGGCTGTAGCAAGCGAACTGAAGTGTACCGTTCTTTGGCCAGTAGTAAGTAGCATTAGCACCATGCCAGAAGTTACCTGACTTGTTTGTAAATACTACATCATTGAGATACTTCTTGCTCTCAGCACCATTTGTCCAGTAAGCATTCACCTTGAAGTTTTCTGCTACCGGATACTGAATACCGTCGATAGAGCCATAGACTGCAGCCTTAGTAGCGTGTGAAGTTACAGGAGCAATCACGATCTCTGAGTCACCCTCTGTGTAGATGTCCTCAGTCTTAGCGCATGAAGCTATCGCTGCAATTGCTAACAATGAAAAGAAAATCTTTTTCATAATGATTGTTTTTGGTTTTGGTTAATATTTAATTGTTGTTTTGTTTTTCAACTTGTTCTACTTCAAACTTTCAACTGGAACAGTTACATTATCCCAAGTCTGAACTGTAGGCTCGATGAGGATTTCAGATGTTCCAATCTCGATGTTGTAAGTATAGTGCTTAGCAGGCTCCCACTTTGTCATCGCAGCTGCTTCTGATGTCTGGAAGCTATTAAGACTTGCTGAATACGTTTCAGTGAAGAACTCAGAGTCAGAAGAATAGATTGTATAATTGATTACAAGCTCGCCTTCCATAGTCTGAGGAATGAAGAGTGGCTCAAGAAGCTTAGTATTTGTTGTAGCGAGCTCTACATTGTTTCCGAATACTGTTGCAGCATCCATATTGCCTTCTGTCACCCAAACAATCTCGTTGTTAGCAGCAGAGTTGTCTACTGTACCGGTTCCCTTGTCATTAACCTTAGTGAACTTGATTTCGTTAATAACAATCTTAGGGCTACCCTCTGACTTCTTAACGTTAACTGTAATCCATGAGAGAGCATGTCTGAAAACAACCGCTACAGGACCGGCATTTGACGAAACACCTGTCATATTGAAATACATTATGTCTTCAGTATAGCCAGTCGCAGCGACAGCTGACTGATAGATACCACTGAATATCATCTTATTCTTTCCGCCCGTACTTTCGTTTTCGAATTCGTATGACACATTACCCTCAAGTGATGTTGGGTAATATCCGGCAAACAAAAGAGAACCAAGTTTTGGCCAATAATATGAAGTCTGACCTTTCCATGTTGTAGCATCCCTATTGATAAACGGTTTTTCTACGATGTACCACTGGTTATCAATGTCATTAGCTTTTTGCCAATTTTCAATTGAAGTACTATTAGGAAGCTGCTTATACCATGCCCATACATTGAATGACTCACTAATAGGAAATGTGTTATCTGTAACCATCGCCTTAGTGATGTTCTTGGTCACAGGAGTGAAAGAGATTTCAGTCTGTGCCTCAAATTCAGCTTCTGACTTAGAGCAAGCTGCGAGTGCTGCAACTGCAGCAAGTGCTAAAAATATTTTTTTCATAATGTTATTATTTTCAAATTAGATTGTTGTTTCTGGAGTTACTGGAACTTCCTCCCATCCAACTACTGTTGGAGCAACGAGAATCTCAGTTGCAGTGATTGTAATTGTATAGATGTAGTGTTTACCTGATTCCCATTGTTTTTCACCATCAAACTTAAGAGTTAACCCCTTCTTGGTTTCTTTAAGTGGTGCTACTCCCTCCTGTGGAACAAATGAATAAGTGACATCAATCGTTGTAGGCACCTGCGGAATAACCACCATATTATTGGCATTATTTTCCATTACTTTTGCACCCTGAGTTGGTGTATTGATTACTGCGCCATCGGTATTCTCATAAAGCATTTCACTGCTGATCTCACCTGTAGTTGTCCAAGTAGCGGCAGTAGCAGAACATGTTGCTGTACCCGTATGAAACAGATCATTGATCTTAAGGTTATGAAGTTTCCAGTTTTCACCTGTAGTGTTATCACCAACTACTTTTACAGTAATCCATGAGCAGGCATGTTTCATTTGTGCAGGAATTGCTGCTTCCTGACGTGTATATGGTGTACCACTATTAGGGAACCACATAAGATCATTAGCACCTTTTGCTGTTTCAGTATTATCCTGAACATAACCTGTAATTGTCATGGTATTAGTCGCAAAATTCATAGTTGAGTTTGCAGCAATATCATCGATGTTACATGCGTTCGAATAGCCTGCAAATACAAGTGATTTTACATTTGGCCAGTAACGGGCTGGATCTCCTTCGTATACTGTATTGTTTAAGTCTGCTCTATTATAAATAAACTTAGCATTCTTAAGATATTCTGTTTCCCATGTATTTTGGAGAACTCCCTGAGCATTTTCATCTTGTACATTGGCAAAAATATACATATTCAGTTCAGTTGGGAATGTTGCGTCATAAGCACCATCATCCTTTATTCCAGCCACGCTCTTAGTAACATTTGTAGGAACCGGCGCAAATCCTATCTGAACTTGTTCAGTGTATTCAACCTCGGATTTTGTACAAGCGACAAAAGTCGCAAGCGCTACGATTGAAAAGAAAATCTTTTTCATATTGTTGTCGTTTTATTTGTTTTCTTTTGGAATCCCCGGTCGGGCCGGGGATGACTCTGTCAGGAATCTTGGAGATTACTCAACTGTTACGCTTTGGTCAACATCTTCCCAACCATCATATGATGGAGCTACGAGGATTTCTGTTGTCTTGAATGTCAAGTTGTATGTGTAGTGAACTCCTGATTTCCATCTATTCTCAACTGGATCTTCATCAGTTCCAGCATCTCCGTAATTTGAAGCAAGATCAAGCTTAACAGTTATATTGTCTGTTTTCCAGTTAGTTGAAACATCAGGATCTCCAACAGGAAATGAGTAGTTGATGGTCAAAGTGTGCTGAGTTCTTGATGCATCGTCCTGTCCTCCTGCATTAAGAGTCTGTGGGATTACCAGAAAATTCTTAGCGTCATTCTCGATATCTACAAATTCATCGGTAAGAACTAATTCTGTTGAACGAAGAGTCATATCAGTTTCATAGGTAGTACAAGTCCACGTCGCAGCATCTGCTCCATTTCCACTGCACACACCGGTACCCTTACTTGCAATATCGTTAAGTACAATGCTGTTGATTTTCCAACCTTCAGTACCCTGGCCTTGGATCTTAAATGTGAGCCATGAAAGTGCATGTGAAAGTGTTACAGGAATCGCTTCCCCAGAAGTTCTATTATTATACGCTTCTGTGGTCTCAAACCAGCACAGATCGTAACCTGCAGTCTGGGTATAATTTGTAAATATAATCTCATTGTCTTCAACGCCTGAATATGTTACCGACTCAGCTGCTGCAGGCTTTGTATATCCCGCAAATTTCAATGTACCGTTAGTAGGCCAAGGATAAGCATATCCAACTCCACCCCATGCTGTAACTAAAGAACCATTAGCAAGTGTTGCGTCTTTCTTGCCAAATGTTGCGTCATTCAAATATGAGACAGTGTGTGAAGTAAGAAGTGCAGAGCCATCATAATTCCAATATGCCCAGATACCAAGCTGCTGATCGGGATTTGCGGTTGACAAATCACCGGTCATTGCGGCTTTAGTGACATTCTTCACTGTTGGCGCAAATCCAATTTCCTGAGGTGCTTCGTAAGCGACTTCAGATTTCGTGCAGGCTGCGAGGGCAGCGAGTGCTACGATTGAAAAGAAAATCTTTTTCATGATTTTAGTGTTTTTAATTGTTATTATTTTTTGTTTTTGTTTTTCTATTAAGATCCCCGGTCAAGCCAGGGATGACGGCTGGTTCTGGTTGGATCCCCGATCAGGTCGGGGATGACGGCTGGTTCTGGTTGGATCCCCGATCGGGTCGGGGATGACATTTGGGCCAGGGATGACAATAATGTTATTCTACTGTGACTGGCCAGTTTTCATCGGACCAGAGGATTGGGTTAGGGTTGATCTGAATTTCGTTAGCTTTAATTGTTATTGTATATGTGTAATGTTTTCCTGGTTCCCATAGGTTGGCGGCGTCGTCCGGATCGGTCGTGATCTTAAGATCGAGGGCCTTATCTTCTGTCAGATTGTAGGCCGTTCCGCTGCCTGTGTATTTCAGTTCCAGCTTTCCTGGTTTCTGCGGGATCAGTATTGTGTTGTTCGGAACATCCTCTGCTATCAATGGTGTTATCGCTGTGCCTGCAAGCGGCTTCGAAGATGAGAGGACTGTCTGTGTTGTCGTCTGATAGTAAGTCGGAGTTTCCGAAGTCTTGAAGTCCCATTCTATGTCTGTTCCGGTGCAGGTAAGGTTTCCTGTGGTGTAAATGCCGGAGATCTTGATTTCATCCACTGTGTAGGTCGAGCTAGCAGTTCCTGTCGATAGTTCGTCACCCTTTACGATGAAAGATATCCATGAGCAGGTATGTTTCATCTCTACCGGCACTGTTCCCGGATTCTTTCCGAATCCTCCTGGAGTTCCGGTCTTTGTGCTTGGGAAATACATCAGGTCGTTTGCTCCTTCCAAATACAATCCTTCAACAAATCCATCTCCAGGTGTGTATCCTTTGACTGTAAGTTTGTCATCTCCGAAATCGTATGTTACAACAGCTCCGTTATTGACTCCGATGTTTCCGGACTTCGAGTATCCTGCAAAGTGGAGGTTGAATGTGTTCGGCCATGGATAGACATTGTACCTTCCTGCCCACAGATTTGTACCATTGTCTCCATGCGAGAACCAGAACTCGTCTCCGTTGATGTAATCCGCTGCGCCGTCAGCATTACCTACGCTGGTCGCATAGATGTACATGTTCAGGCTGGTCGGATATGGATCGTCAGCATTCACTCCCGCGGCAGTCTTTGTCATCTTTCCTGTGGCTGGGGCAAATCCGATATCACCCGCTGTCTCGTACTCGACAGCAGACTTGGTGCAGGCTGCCAGGGCAGCTGCAACTATGAGTGATATGAGGATTCTGAATTTCATTAGTCAGGTTAGATGATGATGTCTGTGTTGATTTCGTCCCATTCGTCGACCTTCGGCACGAATCCGCCGTCGCCTGAAGTCATCGGTTCCGGAATGTCTATTTCTGTGTTGATGCGTATGATCTGTTCTTTGTTGCCAGGGAACTGGTTCGACACGTCGATGTTGAACACATGTCCCTTACCTGCGACGTCGGTGAACACGAGCGAGAGGACCTGCGGCTCTGAGATCTTGTCTGTCCATCCGAATGTGTTGAACTTCGCGGTGAGGACTCCGTTCTCGTCGATGGTCTGGTTGTCGAAATATACCGATACGTAATCTGCCGAACGTTCGTTGTATGCGATCTGGTTGCTTCCTGCGAGGCTTGTCACCACTCCCGCCATCGAACCGATGTTCTTTACTCCGGTGATGGTGCTGACTTCGATGATCCACGACTCGACGATGGTCTCGCACTTGATGTCGAGCACGACTGCCGGTGCCTCAACGCTTCGTGAAGGGATGAACACGTCATCGAGGCGGCCTACGTAGAGGTGGTCAGGGTCGTACACGATCAGCTCTTCGTCTGTCTTAGAGGCGCGGCTGCGGAGCTTGGTCTTGAATGAGTCAGGGATGAGGGAGGTCGATGCGTAGATGGTGTGGTACCAGTTCTCGTCTTCGAGCCATGTGGACTCTGTATCGAAGTTATACACGATCACGTCGTACTCTCTTGCAGGGATGAGGCTGACCTGACCTCCTGTCGGAGGGAGGAAGGCCTGTGTCACGAAGGCTCCTGTCTGGCTGTCGTAGAAGATACATCGCATCAGGGACGGATCTTTCTCGACTTCGTAGTTGACGATATTCTTTTCAATTTCGAGGTTGACGATGACAGTATAGTCAGCTGTTGTCAGAGGACGTCGCTGGCAGGCTGTCGGCAGGATGCAGATAATGAGCATCACCAGATATTTAGCAATGCCCCTTATCATCTTTCACCTCCAGCTTTATTGATTTTCTTCTGATCCGGATTTCTCTTGACCTTGGCGTGGATAGGCCATACGAGCGAGATGGATGCCCTTGTCGGGCCGACGAAGTTGGAACTGCGGTACTTTACACCTGGCTCCTTGATCAGATCCGAGTAGTCTGATGAAGGGTTGTAAGGTCTGTACCATGTCTTGATGAGTCCGACTCCGAGATTGAACTCCAGACGCAGCTTGTCCTTGGCTACAGGAAGGGCGTATGTGTAGTCAATACCGAAGTCTACATACTCACCCTGTGCTCCCTGCTCCTTGTTCTGGAAGTCGTAGTAGCCCACTCCACCGTACAATCCTAGAGCATGTCCTTTCAGTTTTGAATCTGCAGACCACTCGTTCCTGCCGCTTGTGAACCAATACTTCACATCCATGAACAGTCCGAGCATCTCTACACACCACTGGTTTCTTTCAGAGACGTACCATGGAAAAAAATAATCTGCACCAACTGACCAGTGATTTCCCATAGGAATTTCGAGGCCGATGTTGTGTGCAGGTACAAGTAGGTTTGAGCGTAAAGCAAGGATTGTCTTACGGTATTTCTGCTGTGTCAGTTCGCGTGTAATGTCAATTTTCGCGAACTTCTGCTCGAAGGCTGGAACGTATGTCAGCGCTTCGATTGAAGGAATTGTGTCTCTTTTGATTTCAGCGATTGTATACTCGTCGATCTTACCGATCACTGAGATGGTGATCGATGAGTTTCTGAGTGTGTAGATGTATTTTGAGACGAGTGTACGCCAGCCTTCCTTGCACTGTCTGAGAGCCCATTCCTTCTGGTCAGGATGGAGATCGCTTTCGATGACTGCAAGCATTTCTTCTCTCTGAGGGAAGTTCTGGTCTGCTTTGAGAACCTGTTTCAGACCGTCAAGATCCTCCTCGAGATATTCTACGCGGATGTTTGATTTTTCAAACTGTGGGAAGATAGAGAGCAGGAGCTTTTCTGTATTGGCGGCTCTGTCTCTCGCAAGACGTTTGTTGAATTCGACTCCACCATCGGGAGATGCGGTAGAGAGAATCAGGATTGAGTCAGGGATGTGGTTTGTGAACTTGAGGGTATTTTCGATATCTTCACGCATAGTCATGATCGTACGGGAGTTCTCAGCGAACTCTTCGTCGATCAAAGAACTATTGATCCTGAAGAATATGTTATATCGCTTCTCTAATTGGTACGAACGCGCAACTTCTTCTGTCTGAGCAGATAAAGCTGTACACACCAGGGACCATACCAACACAAGCAGCCATCTACCTGTAAGTCTCATTTCACACAATAATCAGCATACTCGCACAAAACCTAAATCTGACGTATGCTAGAAGTTTTTTTTACACAATCTAAGCTATCGGAATAGCGAACGCAAATATATATAAACGCGTGCGAAATAACAAGAAAAAAAATGCTGATTTTTACGGGTTTTTACCCCCCCCCGTAATGGTATGAAAAACAGAGTCTTATCGGGTCTTATCCCAAATAGAAGTGAAGCAGAATTGATTTCCGTCAAAAAGGCCTTTGTCGGTGAGTTTCAGGAGCCTTGAACATACATCCGAGCTGGCTAGTAAAATATTTAAGCTCATTGTGCTTTTCTGCGACCTCCTCAGGTCTGAGTGTTGTCATCAGACCTGCCACAGGGAGCGGTAGAACGGCGATTTCATCTCCTTCGCAGGCGCAGATTCCGCCCTTACGATCTATAAGCAGATGCGCGCATAATTCTTTAGTTATTTCTTACAATTTTATCAAAATGTTCCAGACGGTCTTCTACACATTGCCTCATGTAAGCAACTTCTGCTTCGTATGTACCGAGGGCCTGGAAATTCATATGAACCTTTTGGTCAAGGATCTTCCAGCGTTTGAAGTTAAGTTCCTGGGATTCCTGCAAAAGACGGTAAGTGTCATCCAGATATTGCGGAAGATTCTTGATGCCTGACTCATATGCTTCTTCCCAAAGCTCTACCAGGCGTGCCTTTGCTTGAGGATCCTGCTTGACGATCCTGTCTGTCACCAGTCGTATTGCATCGCTGGCTGCGCGTGCACTGCCTCTGAACAGGAAGTCATTCCAATCATTGATCGGATGGCATGTGTAATCATTATCGAACGAGAGATCATGGTCCCATGTAGGTCCGACATACAGAGGGCCGTCTTCTGCATCCTTATACATATACACGCTCCACAACATATCAGGATTGCCGCAGAATTCTCCGACTATGACGTTACGAAGGAAACTGTCCACGTCGAGGTATTTGCGGTAGTCGTTTTCCGGATCCGAAAGATCAGATGAAAGTACTTTTGATTCCATCTGGTTGAAGAATGCTTCAATGAAGTGCTTCTGCTCATCAGTGATATCATCTTCGTCCGGATGCTTGATCGTTACCGGGGTTCCGTTCCATGAGTTGAACATCAGGGTCTCCTGGTATGCATAGGAATCCACTTCTATCAGATAGCCGTCTTTAGCCGGTACTCTGTCCTTTGCGGCCTCGACCTGGTCACAAAGCTGGTAACATCCTCTGTATTCGCCATTTACAAAAACATCCACCGGCTGAATGAACGGTGTATAGGCCTGTCCTGCACAACGGCTGACCTGGAAGGCGAGGATGTTTCTCATCAGGCTCTTGTCGCTGTAGTTGCTGATGAGGGTCCATTTCTTTGCTGAGGCCGGAGCACCGAGAGGGCTCTGCTTTGACTTGAATTTGAGTCTGTATGGCTTCTTGTCGAAATAGAGCCAGCTGGCGTTTCCTCGTCCACGGACTCCTGTCTCTGAGGTAGCGAGAAGGCTGGTTCCGTTTTCTGAGATTATGTAGACATTGCTCGAGAGTTCGTACTCCTTTGATACGATTTCCTGGGCATTTTCCGTGTTGATGACAACGGTCGGAAGGTTGGTCGCCTGGAAGAGTTTCGAGTCGTCGCCCTCGCCCACAAATCCGTAGAATTCGAGTTCTGCGAGGTTGCATCTTACGTCATTCGGGCTGACGTAGCGTATGTACCTGAATCCGCGGGAGACTGTGATGTCATCGTATGTCATCTTGTTTGCCGGTGCGGAGTTTCGGATGATATGGATCGGGAGTGCGTCGCTGAAGTCTGGCTGGTTAGCTCCTTCAATGACAGCGAGTTCCACTCTTCCTTCCTGGTCGATTCGTGGTGAATATCCGACCTTTCGGATCACATGTTTCGTTCCAAGATCGAGTCCGACCCATGTTCCGGACCTGTCGTATGATGCGAAGTATGTTTCGTAGTTTCCGTCGAAGACGTTGTGCTTTGTATTGACTGTCGTCGACTGCTGTCCTGTGTTGTAATCGACAGAGAGGTCTGTTCCGATGACGGTTCCTGTCAGCTTGTACGGGTCGTTCTCATTTCTTGTCTTGACTTCGACACAGTAGAGGCTCCATATCCTTGGGACATCCTCACCTTCTGCCCATGCCCAGACATAGTAGTTGGTATCTTCCTTGAGGTCTTCGACCTTCAGGGTGACCTTTCTGTCAGAAGGTTTTCCTGGAGCCTTGACCTCGGTGCCTTTGGTCTTGTCATCCGACTCTCCATAGACTATTCCCCAAGAGTCGTAGTCGTCCAGATAGATGCCTAATGAGTTGAGAGTGACGGAGATAGTATACTTGGTGCTGACCGGTTCGAGAAGCGAGATGTTGATCGGTTTCTTTGTCGGTTCTTCAACTGTTCCGTTACCTTCCAGACATCCACACACCATGGACATCACCAATACCAAAGCGAGGAAAATACGTTTCATAGTCTTGAAAATTATCGGACGTCAAGAAGCGTGATGTCGAATATCAGCGTCGAAAATGCCTTGATCGGACCTGCGGGGCGGGAACCGTATCCGAGGTTGTAAGGGATGACGATTTCCCAACGGGAGCCGGCAGGCATTTCACGCATCGCTGTAATCCAGCCTGTGATGAGTTCATTCAGGCGGAATGTCGCAGGTCTTCCCTTCTGGGTCTGGTCAAAGACCTTTCCATTGATCAGTTTGCCTGTGTAATAGACCGTTACGAAACTTTTTGGCGACGGTTTTGGGCCGTTTCCTTTTGTAATTTCTCGGTACATCACTCCGTTGAACATGATCTTTACGCCAGGGCTTTGGGCATATTCCTGAAGGAATTCCTGATTCCTCAGTTTATAGGCATTATCTACAGGTGGCATGACTTCTCCTTTTTATGCAAGTACCTTGACTGCTGCTTCCACGTTGTCCGGACGGATGACCACATTTGCTGTCTCGCCATCCGAGAATGCATACATGTACTCGATGAATACATTGCTGGCTGCAAGTTTCTCGAGAGTTGCAGAGAGCGAGCCCGGAGTGTTCGCGCAGTTGATGCAGAGTACGTCTGTAAGCATCACCGCAATGTTCGCAGCCCTGAGCACTTCCACTGCCTTGTCCACATCAGGTACGATCAGACGGAGAAGTCCGAAGTCTGCTGTCTCTGCCATGCTGAATGCCTGCATGTTGATTCCGTTGTCACCGAGGATCTTTGCGACCTCGTTGATTCTTCCTGTCCTGTTCTCCAAGAAGATTGATAACTGCTTGATTATCATATTACTTAAGTATTCGTTTATCAATTACATGTTTTCCCTTACCCTGCGAGCGCTCGATGCTGCCAGGCTCCATGAGGCGGACGTCTGCTGCGATCGAGAGTATGCTCTTGAGTCTGTCGCTGAGTTTCTTCTTCATGGCGAGCATGCTTCCGATGTCGTCGCTGAAGAAGTCTCTTCTCACCTCGACCTGCACCTGGAGTGTATCCAGATTGTTGACTCTGTCCACGATGAGCATGTACTGTGGCTCGAACTCCTGCATCTCGAGGATGACGCTTTCCACCTGCGATGGGAAGACGTTGATTCCTCGGATGATGAGCATGTCGTCGCTTCGTCCCACGATTCTGCTCATTCGCACTGACGTACGGCCGCATGGACACTCCCCTGTCATCAATGTGCAGAGGTCCTTTGTGCGGTATCTCAGAAGCGGCATTCCTTCCTTGGTCAGAGTTGTGAACACGAGTTCTCCCTGCTGTCCGTCAGGAAGCTGCTCCAATGTTTCAGGGTCAATGATTTCAGGATAGAAGTGGTCTTCGTTGATGTGGGATCCGTTCTGCTCCTGGCACTCGTACGATACTCCAGGACCCATGATTTCGCTGAGTCCGTAGATGTTGTAACCTTTGAGGCCGAGTCGTGATTCGATCTCCTTTCTCATATCTTCGGTCCATGGTTCAGCACCGAATGCACCTACTCGCAGTCCGATGTCCTTCTTGTCGATGCCGAGCTTCTCGAGTGTCTCTGCGAGATAGAGCGCATACGACGGAGTACATGCTATACCTGTGATATTCAGGTCTTTGATGAGATGGATATGCTTTTCAGTATTACCTGTTGAAGCCGGGATTACGGTCGCTCCGAGGTTCTCCACTCCATAGTGGGCACCGAGTCCTCCGGTGAAGAGGCCGTAGCCGTAGCTGACTGAGAATGTGTCTTCTCTTGTGACTCCGTATGCTGTGAGGCAGCGGGTCATGACTTCCGACCACACCGCAAGGTCCTTGCGGGTATATCCTACGATCGTAGGGTTGCCGGTCGTTCCTGAAGATGCGTGCACACGTACGATTTCCGACGCAGGAGCGGCCTGAAGGCCGTATGGATAGTTGTCGCGAAGGTCCTGCTTGGTTGTGAACGGCAGTTTCACGATGTCGTCGATGGTCACTATGTCTTCAGGCGATACGTTCATCGCCTGCATCTTGTTTCTGTAGAATGGTACATTATGATATACATACTGTACGAGTTTCTGGAGCCTTTTCCCCTGCAGTTCTCTCATCTGCTCTCGGCTCATACATTCCTTGTTTGGATTCCAGATCATAAGTTAGTTATTTTATTGGGTGGTCCTGTCTGAATGCCTTCATGCGTTCGTCCAGTACCGGATACAATTCTTCTGTCATGCGGGATGTACATGCGCGTACTCCCTTCTGTCCGCTGCCTGTGGTGGCGAGCGATATGCTGCTTACTCCATAGTAGAGCAGTTCGCGCAGGAGTTCTCCTCCTTCCATATCACCATATCCTATAGTGAAGAAGAAGCCGTCTCCCACTCTCTCGGTCACGTCCGCATCATAGACGATGTGGAAGCCGTTGTCCACGAATATCTTCTTCATCTTTTCCGCACGCACGGCATACTCGCGGGTGTCTTCCACGAAGTTGAGCTGGCCTTCTGTCGAGAGGCGGAGCATCTCTGCGTATGCGTACTGGGTCGATGCTGTGCAGCCGGATGTGATCATGTAAAGGATCGATGCGATCAGTGTCTCCCCGAAGACTCCGGAGTCGTTATATCTCTGAGCAAGAGCAGGATAGCGTTTCTCAAAGAGTGCGTCGCTGATGCAGAGCATTGCGACTCTCTGACCTGCATAGCTGTAGATCTTCGATGCCGAAAGCATCAGAATATAGTTCTTTGTATATCTTGCGACTGTCGGCGGATATGGCGGCTGGAACGGATGTCCAAGGTCGTGGCGATAGTCCATGCAGAAATATGCAAGGTCTTCCATCACGACGACGTCGTATTTGTCTGCGAGTTCTCCGATGATCTTGAGTTCCTCTTCTTCGAGGCAGATCCATGCGGGGTTGTTAGGGTTGGAGTAGATGATTGCTGCCACGTCTCCTTCGGCGAGCATCTCTTCGAGCTTTTCGCGGAGCGCCTGGCCTCTGTAGGCATATATATCGAATGCCTTCCAGCCTGCACCGATGATGCGGAGTTGAGATTTCTGGATCGGGAAGCCCGGATCGATGAAGAGGACCTTGTCCTTGCCTGGTATTCGCTGGGTGCAGGCGATGAATGAACCGAACGACCCGGCTACGCTGCCCACTGTCGGTACGCAGCTGCGCGGTGTGATGTCAATGTCCATGAACGCCTTGACAAAGCGCGATGCTTCCGCCTTGAGCTCGGGTACTCCTGCCGCAGCGGGATACTGCGAGCCGACTCCACGGTCAAGGGCCGCTTTTTCCGCCTCTACTCCGAATCTGTTCACCGGGAGTCCTGGCGATCCCTGGTCCATGCGGACGAACGGGATTCCTGTGTTCTTTTCAAGATACTGTGCCACCAGAAGCACCTCACCGATCGTCGCTTTCGACAGATCGGCAATATGAAGGTCGCTCACTGCCTTCTCTACCAATTCCTCACTGAATATCTTCATAGTACATCTGAATCATTTAAAACCGGAAACTTCGCTCTGAAGGCTCCCAACATTTCCATATCCACTTCTGCTTCCGCAGACAACTCTTCCCCATCCTCACACGAGGCGATGATCTTTCCATAAGGATCTATGACCATACTTCCGCCGCAGTACTCGTTCGACGGATCGGTGCCGACCCTGTTGACTCCGGCCACATAGCACTGATTCTCGATCGCACGTGCCACAAGAAGGGCCTTCCATGCATTCACGCGGACTGTCGGCCAGCTAGCAACGTAAAGTATCATGTCGTAGTCGCCTTTGTTACGGGACCATATCGGGAAACGGAGATCGTAGCAGACCTCAAGAAGTATCCTGACACCTCTGAACTCTACGACCACTCTTTCAGTTCCTGCTGTGAAGCGTTCGTGCTCTCCGCCATATGTAAAGAGGTGTTTCTTGTCGTAGTATGTTACGGTTCCGTCCGGTTTGACGAAGTAGAATCTGTTGTAGTAGCGTCCTTCTTCCTTTACCGCCACGCTTCCTGCAATTGCAGCATCAACCTGGGCAGCCTTTGCCGTCATCCATCGCAGTGTTTCACCTTCTTCTTCAGCTACTCCTTCAGGTATTGTGCAGAATCCGGTGGAGAACATTTCAGGAAGGACATACAGATCAGCTCCGGGCTTGCTGTCGATCGCAGCTTCTGCCTTACGGATATTCTCCACCACGTCCGCCCACACAATATCCTGCTGAATTATGGAAATTTTCATCTTAAGTTCGTTTGAAATAGGGATTTACCATTGAATCTAGTAAAGTTACGAATTTATCTGCACCCCTGTGACACTTTTCTTCAAAATTTTGTCACAGCAACACCCAATTCCACACATATTGCCCGATTTCAGCAACATCTGCGACACTTTTTCCTCCAAAACTGTCACAGCTCTCTCCAAGATGCCCGACCACATCGGGCATGACACCTTGGGTCAGGCATGACAGATCACGTCTAGCTGTGACAGTCATTGCCAGTTCAACTGTCATAGCCGGCTCCATCGTCATTGCCGGCTTGACCGGCAATCTCTCGTGCAAGCACCGCCCGCCGGGAGGACGGCCCTTTGGGGTCGAGCCGCTCGGACCGGCGGAGCGGAAGACCCGGCCGGCGTATCTGCCGGGTCTGGTGCTTTTGACAACAGACTGACATCATCGGGACGAACCCCATCCTGAAGCAGATGTTGGGGGTTCGACATACGAATTTGGCCATTTTGCCAGAAAAACGACTGTCGAACCACAGCTTTAGAGCCCAAAGACGTGGTTCGACACAGTATGCCAAAGAAGATACGTACCGATTATACCCGAAAGGTACCACCGCTGGCAAAAACGCCAGCCAGCAGTTCGAGGCAGGCTGCGCAAGCTAAGCCCAAGGGCTTGCTCCGCCCGCCTCGTGCCTCGCTAATGGACTTTGCAATAAATAAAAACATAACTTTGCATAATTATTGCATTTTAATATACATTGTAATACATTTGCATTACAAACAGTAATAACTATGGGACAGTCAACTATATCAATCAGAGTAGATGAAAAGCTTAAGAAGAGCTTTGACGAATTATGCAATGAGATTGGCCTGAGCAATTCCGCAGCAGTAACAATCTTTATGAAAGCGGCAGTACGTGAACAACGTATCCCTTTTGAACTTCGCACAGAAACAGAAGATGAGATTCGCGCTAGAGGTCTTGCAGCATTTCACAAGTTAAGAGCCATAGCTGCTGAAAACGGCACATCAGGAATGAGCTTGGAGGAAATTAATGAAGAAATCCGATTAGCTAGAAGAGGTGAATAATTATAGTGAAGATCCATGCCGTCATTGATACAAATGTGCTCGTATCTGCCCTACTATCTCGTTTTAAAGATTCTTGTACTGTACAACTTATGCAGCATTTGATTCTTGGAGATATAATCCCAATCTATAATGATGAGATACTAGAGGAATATAATACCGTTCTAAGCAGAAAGAAGTTTAGTTTTCCTGAGACTCTTGTTGCTGAAATTATTGAGATCATTAAAAGATTTGGCATAAACTCATCCGGATCAGAGACAGAGGAGCAACTACCTGACCCTAAAGACGTCGTATTCTACGAGGTCGCACTTTCTGTAGAAGACTCATTCCTTGTAACAGGAAACACAAAACACTTCCCAAAGAAACCATTTGTAGTTACTCCAGCTGAAATGCTTCAAATTATCCATGAGATAAAAGCGCCAAGATCTGGCATGCTTTCGGAACCAATATATGGATATGGCAAAAAAATACCTTATAAACCATAACGCAGTTCGAGGTGGTGTCATAACAAGACTGCATTACACCCACATGCACACATCGGTACCAACTTTCAACCGATATGTGCATCCTGGCTGCAAAACGACGTCGCTTCGCGTCCCCGACAAAGATGCCCGATCACGTCGGGCATGACAGATCATGTCAGGCATGACTGAGAAGGGATGCCCGATCAGGTCGGGCATGACATCTTGGGTCGGGCATGACAGTGAAGGGAAGGCATGACGAGGATAGGAAAGAGGAGAAAGAAAAAAGAGTGACATCCGTGAAGATGTCACTCTTTTGAGTTCATTTGTGTATACCCTTATTTCTTGAAGAGGAGCTGAGCGATTGCTGTGAGGTAGTCACGGCAGTTCATCCAAGTGTGTCCTCCGCCAGGGAACATAGTCTTGTACTCGATACCTCTGTCCTTGAAGTTCTGCTCGAGCTGGAGAGAAGACTGGTAGAGGAAGTCTGAAGTACCGCAGCTGAGCCATACGAGATCGAGCTTCTCATTGAGCTCTGCAGCAGGTGCATATGTACCGTTCTCGAAGTTTGAAGAGATCTCAGGTCCAAAGATAGCAGGTGCGAATGCACATACATAGTTGAACATATCAGGGTTACCGAGACCGCAAGCAAGAGTCTGTCTTCCACCAAGTGAGAAACCTGCGATTGCTCTGTGCTCAGCGTCTTTATAAACGTTGTAGTTAGCCTCGATGAATGGGATTACTGACTCTGTGAACTCCTTAGTAGTGAGCTTAGTGTCCATTGAATCATATCTGTCAGCAAGACCGCGGAGCATCATCTCAGGATATGGGTTAGCGTATGGCATTACAACGATCATCTCCTCTGCCTTACCTGTTGCGATGAGGTTGTCGAGGATGTTGTTCACCTTACCTACCTTGAACCATGTCTCGTAAGTATCAGTCATACCGTGGATGAGGTAAAGAACAGGATACTTCTTATCGCTTGCCGGATCATAACCTGCCGGAGTGTAAATACATACAGGGCGGTCGAAACCTACAGCGTTTGAAGTGTACCATGTGTAGCTTACTTTTCCGTGTGGAACCTTCTGGAGATCCTGTGGATCTGGCTGAGGGCCCTTCACGTCAACAAGGCTGTACTTGAATCCCTCGTTAGGGAAGAGCTCCATGTTGTTAGGGTCAGCGATCTTAGTACCGTCGATTACGAATGCGTATGGATAGATGTCTGGCTGCTCAGGCTTAACTGTGATTGACCATACACCTCTGTCGCCCTTCTCCATTGGCTTAGTGCCGTCGAACATCTGGCACTCGAGCTCAACCTTCTCAGCGTTGGCCGCCTGTACGCGGAATGTAACACTGCCGTCAGCATTGCACTCAGGAGAAACTACGCCTGCTGGGAAGAGGGCTGCCATAACCTCAGGAGTGAGTCTCTGACCTTCACCTGCTGCAGGAGCTGCCGGTCTTGCAGGAGCAGCTGGCTTAGCTTCTTCCTTCTTAGCTTTCTTAGCCTTCTCAGGCTTTACAGTACCTGCAACAGACTTGCTCATAGCAGCTGCTGAAGCCTCCTTGTTGAAGAGGAGCGGGAAAGTCTGGCTGAGGAAATATCTTGCATTCATCCAAGTGTGTCCGAACATTCCTGTAGTGTACTCCTGTACGTTCTTGATACCCTTAGTATCGAGGAACTCAGCGTACTCCTTAGCGTTGCCGTAAAGGAAGTCGTCAGTACCCACACCAAGCCAGAAGAGGTTGATCATGCTGTTTGTCTTCTTTGCATCATCATAAACTCCCGGGATGTTCATGTTTGTGAATGAACTGTATGAGCAGAGGTAAGAGAACTTGTCGATGTTTGTAAGACCGAATGCAAGACCCTGGTTACCACCGCGTGAGAATCCGCCGATACCTCTGTGCTCTCTGTCGTTGATAGTTCTGTAGTTAGACTCTACATATGGCATGAGGTCATTGAGGAGGTCCTTGCTGAACATGTCACCCATTGCGAATGTGTTTGTTCCTGCAGGGAAGTACTTTGAAGGGTTACCGTAAGGAAGAACGATGATCATCTCCTTTGCCTTGCCCTCTGCGATGAGGTTGTCAAGGATAAGGTTCATCTTACCGACCTTGAAGTATACCTCTTCTGTGTCTGTTGTACCGCTGATGAGATAGAATACAGGGTACTTCTTGTCGAGGTTCTTGTCGTATGTAGGAGGAGTGTAGATGATAGCCTTACCATGAAGACCCATAGTCTCTGACCAATAGTCTACATAATCAACCTTTCCGTGAGGAACTGACTTTACGTCATGATCCTTACCTGCTCTTACGTCCACCATCGAGTTCTTGAAGCCCTCGTTAGGGAACCAGTCAGGACACTGAGGGTCCATAACGGCTACGCCGTCAACCTCGAAACAGTAAGGATAGATATCCGGCTCAACAGGGCCGAGAGTGATAGTCCATACTCCGTTGTCAAGTCTTGTCATGTCTGCCTTTGGAGCGAACTGAGCGCTGATCTTGACATTCTTTGCGTTAGGAGCACTGATGTTGAATGTTACAGTATTGTCAGGATTGACAACAGGCGACGGGTAAGACTGTCCGCCACCGAACTGTGCAAATGCAGAGATTGCAATTGCCATAAGTACCAGTGTTGATAAAATCTTCTTCATTTTATGTTTTGTTTTAGTGTTTTAAATAAAGCTCGACGAAAATACTGCAAATTACGCAAACAGACAAACGATTCCTTAAGAATCGTCAAAACTGAATTAATTCTTATATTTGTTGGCATGTAATTGGTTTGACACGCATCTGAACCGATTGTTTAAATACAAATCAAATAAGTGACAACATGTTGAAGACAGGAGACAAGATGCCGGATTTCGAGGTCATGGACCAGGACGGCAGGATAGTAAGCTCAAAGGACCTTATCGGAAAGAAGACAATCATCTACTTCTACCCGAAGGACAACACAAGCGGATGCACCGCAGAAGCATGCAGCCTCAGAGACAACTACGAGGCTTTGATTGCAAAAGGATATAATGTCGTGGGAGTGAGCAAGGACAGCGTCAGCTCACACAAGAAGTTCCAGGAGAAATACGAACTTCCGTTCACTCTGCTTGCCGACACATCGACACAGATGCTTCAGACGTTCGGAGCATGGGGAGAAAAGAAGATGTACGGCAAGACAGTGATGGGAACCATCAGAAAGACCTTCATCTTCGACGAAAACGGAATTCTCACAGAGATCATCGAAAAGGTCGACACAAAGAACCACGCCGCTCAGATTCTCGGATAAAAAAATGATCCCGGGCCTTTCGGTCCGGGATCATTGTATATCGATAGGCTGAAATTACTCAGCTACGATCTCATACTTGAAGGTACCCTTGATGTCCTTGTAGCACTTTACAGTTGCCTCGTATACACCAAGCTCCTTAGCAGCCTCAGCTACTGTGATGTCCTTCTTGTCAACCTCTACACCAGCAGCAACGAGAGCCTCAGCGAGCTGAGCTGTTGTAACTGAACCGTAGATCTTGCCTGACTCGCTCACCTTAGCTGCAACCTGTACAGTAGTCTCAGCAAGCTTAGTTGCGAGAGCCTGTGCATCAGCAACGAACTTAGCGATCTTGTGAGCTCTCTGACGAAGGTTCTCAGCAAGTACCTTCTTTGCAGAAGGAGTAGCCATGATAGCGTAGCCCTGTGGGATAAGGTAGTTGACAGCGTATCCTGTCTTTACATTGACGAT
>JAFZFH010000033.1 GCA_017555965.1 Bacteroidales bacterium | reverse complement strand
CTGGAGTTCTGAAGAGGTGCAAGAGGCGCCTTTGCGCTTACAAGTCTGTCGCCATCCTTTACTGTATGGATACAATACAAGTGCTTGATGAACCTTGGAGGTATCATCTCATAGCGGATAGTCTCTCTTGTGCTGAACGGCATCCAACCTTCCATGCCTGCTGGATATACGTCGTGCTTGACTATCTCCATCTCGAAGTGCATATTGCGCTTTGCACCATTGTTGCCACGAGCCTTGCGTTCTGCTTCCTTCTGAGCGATCTCTTCTTCAGTCTTGGGAGCAACTGGAGCAGAAGATTGCTTCTCTGACTTCTTCTCAAGAAGCTTTGACATGCCGCGCACCTGATTGTTTGCCTTGTCAAGACTCTTGTCGCGTTCTTTCAGGAGGGACTCCAGATTCGCTATGGTCTCTCGGAGTTCTGAGATGGTTACAGCCATGGCATTCATGCTGGCAGACATGTTATCAATAGTGAGGTTCAGCTGATCAATCGTCGCATTCGACGCCTTCAGCTGAACCTCCAAAAGTTTGATTATCATGTCTTTTCCCATACATCTAAGGTACGAAGAAAAAACGGAATATGCAATAGTTTTAAAGATTTATTTAATTGATAATCAAAAGATTATCTGCATATAAACTGCGTTCTGTAACGCTTGCGGAACTGCACGCTTTCAAGCGAGACGCCGGACATTATAAAAGAAAAAGTCTCCCATGAGAGCTCATAATATCCGGTATCGGCATTCTTTCGAGGCATCTCAAACGAGCCTCTTTCCAGACGCTTCTGATAAAGAAGAAAGCCGTCATTATCCCACTTCAAGAGCTTTACCGACTGGCGATTCTTGGAAAAGAACACGAACACATCGCCGGTCATCGGAGCCAGAGGCGACTCCGAGATGATAAGATTGAACAGGGAGTCTATTCCCTTGCGCATGTTCACGGGGTGCTGACACATGAAGTAGCGCACATTGTTTGACAATCCGAACATCACATACCTCCTGCCGCCTTGCAGCGACTCCTATAGATTGACAGAAGATCTGCAATGCTCTCTGCATTGCCTTCCTGAAGCGATAGGTTCACTCCGTCCGGAAAGGTAATACTGATGCCAGACAATGAAACTGAGCATTGTCTCGGCATAGATGATGGGTGGACCTGAACGATTGATGGAGAGACAGCGATGTCGGCATATGACGTGGTCACCGATTGCTGTATCTTCTTGACGCTAATCTGGCGGTCACGGCACCACCAGAGGATCTTTTCATAATCGAATATCCCATTGACATCGCAGAATGACTTGAAAGAAAGACGGCCTGCATTCTCTGATACGGCTATCTTGTAAGCCTCAATAATCGAGGCGCGACCTGAATTGGTTGTAGAATCGAATTGCATCTGAAACTATGATTGGTTAGAGATGCAAAGCTACCGGCTTATTGATCGTCCATCAAGACGTAACTCTGGAGACGCTTACGTTTATACGAGCGGAGCGAGTTGTTGGGGCGTGGGCCCATAGAGAGTTTGAGGGCTTTGGGAGCGGATGCGGACAAAGACATCAATCTCTCTGTGAGTGTGCGGTGGGGATTAGATGGTCGTCTTCTGTGGCTTTCGTAGAAAGACATAGAGGACGAGTGCCGCTTTTTATTGATGTGCGGCCTTGGGCCGGACATCGCGGGATGACGGTCGGAATCAACGAGAGTAGGTTTGCGACGAGCCGTGTGTGGGATTTGTGGGAGAGAGTCAGGTGTCCAACGATTTTCTCAAAATCGTTGATAAGACACCTGATGACCGGCGGTGGGCTCGTGGCAAACCGGTGGTCGATTGAAATGCTGGAGTCGCTCTTTGCACTGGCCGACTACCGGCTTTCACTAAGCACTTTGACGTTCGAGGGCGGCGACTTGTACTGGCGACTACTGCACTGAGGTCGCCGCCCATGCACCCGGAGGCACGCCTTGAAGGCGAATCTCTTGACTTTCGTAGAAAGGCTAGAGTTTCGCGGCGGGCCGGAGTTATAGATGGTTGCCGACTGACCGCAAGGGAAGTGGGCAAGTGCCGCTTTATATATATGATGCCCGATCTAGCCGGGCATGACGGAGAGTAGGTCGGGGATGACGGTTATGATGAGTGGAGTTTCTCTATGAGTTCCATCGGGGTGCAGTTGTAGTATTTGCGGGTGAGCTGGCAGAGGCGGACGTCGGTGATGCGGAGTTTGGAGGCTACGAAGGTGGTGGTGGCGTTCGGGCGGGAGCAGTAGTGTTCGATGTCGTGTTTGAACCTTTGGGTCATCCAGGTTTTTGGGGTTGTGCCGAATTCTTTCTTGAAGGCTTTCATGAAGGGTTTTTCGGTCATGCCTGAGTATTGGATGAGTTTTTCTACGTTGCTTTCTACTTCTACGTAGTTGTTTTCGATGAAGTCGCGGAAGTTGATTTCTGTGCTGACCAGGGGGCGGAAGAATTCTGTTACCTGGGTTTTGGTGTAGTAGGTGATGAATGTTATGAAGAGCTCGATGTTCCAGGCTTCGCAGATTTCGGCGTTTTTGATTTTTCCTTTGCGTAGTTCTGATACTATTCGGTCCACGATGCTTTTCATGCTTGCTTTGATTGGGAGGGTGTTGTGGATGTATTGTTTTTGGTTGCCGTGGATCTGGAAGAAGTCCATGAGGGATTCGCTGGTGCGTACGGTGACTTCGTTGAAGCCGAAGAAGAGGAGGGATGCGTTCTTTCCGACCGCAGTGATCTGG
>JAFZFH010000032.1 GCA_017555965.1 Bacteroidales bacterium | reverse complement strand
CAAGCTGTTCCCTCATGGTAGACAGGGCTTCGATCAGCCCCATTCTTGAACCGGTATCGTAGATACACATGAGATTGAGTTCGTCGTTGGTAAAGTTCATTACAGGTCCCTTTCCGCACTTCTGTGCATTGTCGTTGCCTTTCTGTCCTCGTCTTGATACTGTCGCAGTTTGGCGAGAACGGAAGGTTTCTTTGCTTTTGCGTCAGCCTTCTTTTCGGGAGCGGCTTTCGCAGGAGGTTCCGTCTGGCGGGGGCCGTTGTTCACAATTCCATCGATCATGCCGTAGTCATCTTCCATCTGCATCTCTGCATTTTTCAGATAATTCCCGGACTGAATGAACGACGGCAGCTCCTTGTAGCCCACGCTATCGACATAGTGACAAGATACCACACCGTTCTGCTTGAGCGCCACGATGTCGCTGACGGACAGGCTGTGTCCGGTGAAGTCTGCGGGATGGTCGAGATTGAAGGTCTGATACAGACGCTCCAAGGTGTCAATCTGAGTGGACGCAGGATAAAGTGCTCCGGTGTAGATCAGATCGTAGTTTTCGGGCTGCGGTTCGATACCTTTCTTGTTGAGCCATTCAGAGTTCATAAAGCGGAGATCGGCAGTAGCATCATCACGCTTCAGCTGATAAATGGCGTAGGTATCGCCGGGGCTTTCAAGGAACGCTTGCTCACGCTTCTGACGAATGGTTTCCATGTCCATCGGGGGGATTTGGTCCTTAATTGCGTCCCAATCCTCACGGGTAATACCGAAGCAACCGGAGAACAGCACAATGTCCTCGGTCTCAAATGCCATAGCCTCGGTGTTGCCCTCGTAGAGCATATAGATGGGCACATCACGCTCAAACAGTTCCAATGCGCGTTCCTTGGAAAGAGGAAGCATATCGGAGTCGGTATAGCCATAAGCGTTCATTGCCTCAATGGACATAGACGGATCAGGCATATAGCCGTTGTCGGGAGCCTGCATAGGTTCTTCCTCCTGCACAGACCGCGCAATAGCATCAATGGAGTCTGCAGCTTCGGTTGTGGGAGCTTCGCTTTCAATCGGCGTAGCTTCGGGAATCTGTGCTGCCTGCAGATCTTCCAGAATGGCGATATCCTCAAAGACTACCGATGTGGGAGTCATGCCCTGGATGACAAACACTTCTGTTCTTACTGCACCAGCGATGGAGCTGACGGGAGATTCTTCGATGGCGGCTGTTTCGATCACGCCACCGTCCAGAAGTTTTTTGCTTTCCTTGTCGTACAAGGAATAGTCCCAGCCTCCGTCCGTAGGCTGCACATGAAGATAAACTGCATCATCCACGAGATAAAGGGCTTCCTCGGTGGGAGTCTGCAGAACCGGCTCGGTCAGCGTCAGATCGGCCTCGCGCTCCTTCATGATCTCAGCATAGTGCCGATCAATATCGCTAATCAACTCAGAGGAAGTCTTGTTGATGGTCTCAAGGCTTGCACGAAGCTCCTTCAGTTCCTTGTCTTTTGACCATGTTGCGATATAGCCGAAACTGTTTTCGCCGGTTGCGATGCCGTAGTAAGCGCACACGGCAAAGGAAATGCTTTCAGCCTCGACTTCCTCGGTGTTGCGGTCCTTTTTCTGCTCGGCCTTGAACTGATATGCGGTGATTTCGCCGCCCACAAAGTTCAGCCCCTCGTCCTCGGTGAGCCTCAAAGCCCCGCCTTCGGGAATGTCCAGAGGTTTTGCTGTGAGAATGGAACCGGCGTGATTGACCACCACACGCTCCTCGACGGTTACGGGATCGCCGGGGTCATAGTCGGACCCGCGCAGATCATAGCGATATAGTCCCTCGGGGATATCCGCTGCATCAATGCGACCGTTTGAAAACAGGCCGGGGATATCGAAAATTTCGATCTCCTGATACTTGGTTGCATTGGGAGGGGCAGGCTCGTTCTTTTCATTGTGGAGCTTGGAGTGGGCAATTTCATGGACAACGGCAGAGACCGTCTGCACTTCACTCATGCCATCGCGGATAGTGATGCTCTGACTGTCCAGAGAGAAGAAGCCATCGGAGCCGTCCTGCAGAGGTTTGAAGTCAATGGGAACCGGCGAAGCTCTCTGCAACGCCTCCATGAAGATCTCGTAGTTCTGCACATTACCGCTCAGATCAGATGCAAGCTGCGGCAAGGGCTTGCCGTCTGTCTGCGATACATCGAAGACCGTGACAGGCTTGAACATGGGGATTTTGATTTCCTTTTCCTCCATGATGACCTTGCCATCGGCATCAAGCATAGGCTGCTTGGTATCGGGGTCCAGTTTCTGTTCCTCGATCTTCTTTTTGAAAGGCGTTGGGGCGATGATTTTGATACCTTTTTCGCCTTTTTTGACATTGCGCTCAAACTGGTCACGCCATTTGTTAAACCCGGCAACCAATGTGGCGTCGGGTCTTTGCATGTAGATGAGCATGGTGTTGTTGACACTGTACTTGTGGAAGCGGCTCATGGTACGAAGGTACTGAGCGTACTTGTCCGACTGAAAAAGTTCCTGTATTTCTTTTTCAATGCTGTCGGTAATGTCTTTGAGTCTTTCTTTGCTTGTTTGCTTTTCGGACATACGACACTCCTTTCCAATAGTCGGGTGTTTTTTTCTGCTCCTTTCTCCAAAAATTAAGCAGCCACACACCGGAGTGCGTGACTGCTATGTATTTCGTATATTCAGTTAAACAAATTGGAATTTACTTTGTCAGCATTTCGATTGCTTCTTCCTTGGTGGAAACAAAAAATACACTCTTGCCTTTATTGCTCTCATAGATAAAATCCTTGAGAGGTTTGCTGGTATAACGAGAGTAATCGCCATAAATTGCAATGCGTCCACCATAGTTGGTGTACTTTTGCAGAATCTCACCAGCAAGGCCAGTGCTGAGGATGAAAAAGTCCTCAACGATTAGTTTTTTGTCAATTACGATATTCTTTGTGCCTGCATCATACTTTGCAGTCATAAGTACATCGAGTGCAGACTGTGCGTCTGTAAATACCTTTTCATCGCTGTTTATTACAGCACATACTATGTTGTTTTGTTCAACTGTTTGGATGGTCATTTGTCTT
>JAFZFH010000031.1 GCA_017555965.1 Bacteroidales bacterium | reverse complement strand
TCCTTGAGAATCGTACTCTTGCCGGATTGTCTGGGACCGGTAATACAGATCACGGAAAAGTATTGAGAGGCTTCTTTCAACAGCGCCTCCATGTCTCTTGTTATGTAGTTTTTGCTCATAAATTATGCATTTTCGGAATAGTACTCCAAAATTACATAAAAATTTACAGGTGACAAAATAATATGACAGAAGAAAGCGGCTGGATGAATGCTCATTCCATATCGGACAGTCGTGATGTGTCGCGAAGGTATGTAACGGGGACTATCTCCCAATGCACCGTGCTCATTCATTCGCATCTGTCTTCAAGAAAATAGACACTCCGTACGGAGCATCGATTTTCCCTCGACTGCCTTGTCCGTTTACCCCGTTCACCTTCCGTCTGCTCAACATCACAGCCTGGTCCCGATAGGGAAGGCCTGAGTGATGAACTGACGTTCAATCATTAATCCAGAAAGATATGGAGAATAACAAGCAGGTCCAGCAGGACAACGGAAATCTCTCGATCTATGAGAGAATGAGAAGCGTGCCGGCAGAGGCAAAGAAGGCCATCGAGGCAGGACGACTCAAGGGTAAGAGCGACATCAACCCGATGTGGAGAATCAAGAAGCTTACCGAGGTCTTCGGACCGGTAGGATTCGGATGGTACACCGAGGTCATCAAGACCTGGACAGAGGTGGACGAGAACTCCGATGTGGCAGTCTTCGTTGACATCAACCTGTTCGTCAAGAAGGACGGAGAGTGGAGCAAGCCGATCTACGGAAACGGCGGTAACAAGCTCATCTCCCACGAGAGGAAGTACGAGAACGGAACTCAGGTTCTGGTGCCGTACCTTGACGATGACGCCTACAAGAAGGCCTATACGGATGCGATCAGCGTAGCGGCAAAGGCCCTCGGAGTCGGAGCGGATGTCTACTTCGATAAGGATGTCACAAAATACGACGCTCCGGTGCAGTCGGCCCAGTCGCAGCCGGCGGTAGTCCCTACACTTCCGGCTCTGACAAGCAAGAGCCCTTCATGGAAGTCGGCAGTGGCGTTCACGGCATCGCTCAAGGATGACGCACAGACCATCTCAAAGAAGATACGTCTCAAGTACACAATCTCGGATGAGGATCTCGATCTCCTCCTCAAGCAGTCAGGTAAGAAATCATAAACACATACGGGTATGGCATACAGAGTAATCAGACCGGCCACTCACGAGGAGTGGCTGGACGAAAGAAAGAAGGGCATCGGCTCTTCAGAGGCAGGTACAATCATGGGAGTCAACAAGTTTGACACTCCTTACAGCCTGTGGCGCAGAAAGACCGGAGTTGACGGTCCGATTCCTTCAAACGAAGCTATGGAGCTTGGACATCACATGGAACCTGCAGTGGTGACGATGTTCGCTGCAAGGACTGGAGCTCAGGTAAGGAAAGACTCGGCCGGAGACTGGATAGCAGCTGATACAAAGCATGACTATCTCAGGGTATCTCCTGACAGACTCTTCTACGAGGACGGTGCGAAGCATACCAAGAAGAACCTCAGAATCCTTGAATGCAAGACCACCTCGGTGGCTGTGGATCCGGAGGACTTCCCGGTGTACTGGTACTGCCAGCTTCAGTATCAGATGGGAGTGATGGGCGTGACGAAAGGTGCGGTAGCATGGATATCGTCATATCCTAGGCTCAACTTCGGATACAAGGAGTTCGACTTCAATCCGGAGTTCTACAAGGCCCTCGTGGAAGCGATAGAGCACTTCTGGCTCATCAACGTCTGCGGCGGAATCGCACCGGATGATCTGAATTCGGAAGACACCCTTCTGAAGCATCCGACAGCAACGGTAGGAGAGACCGTAGAGGCAGACGCGGAACTCATCGATGTCTATAACAACCTCAAGACGATAAGCAACGAGATATCCGCTCTGGAGAACTCGAAGTCCTACCTTGAGGACCGCATCAAGATCTACATGGGAGATGCAGAGACTCTCGTCTCTCCGACAGGAACGGTGATGGCCCAGTGGAAGAACACCAAGGTGTCTCAGAAGTTCAACGCGAAGGCATTCCTGGAGGATGATCCGGCAGGGTACGCCAAGTACCTGGAGACGACAAAGCCGACAAGACGCTTTTCAGTGAAGTAATCAACAATAAAAATATGACAACTATGAACAGTAATTCATTCATCGGTCAGATCGACCTTATGGCACTCATCGCAGCTCAGTACACAGTGGTGGACGGACAGGAGTGCATCGTGATTCCAGTAAACGCCAATCCGGCTATCTACATGTCCCAGACACGCTCGGGACAGCCCAAGGCGATGCTTGATGTCTTCATCCGTGAGACAAGCAACAACCAGTACGGCAACACCCACTTCGTTAAGGCGAACGTGGGCAAGGCCAACAGGGAACGCTTCGGCATCTCCAAGGATGAACTGGGCAAGTACAGCCCGATAATCGGCAATATCAGACCGTATGATACGCCGGCTCCGCAGAAGAAGGTTGAGACTTCCGTGGACGAAGATGACGATCTTCCACCGGATACCTTCAAGGGCTTCTAGAGGGTAGGGGCCTGAGGCCCCGCCCTCTTATCTACACTTTAATACAGAAGTAAATATCATATAATACATGACGATATGCGTACAGGAAATCACACAGATGCAGCAGCCGGACTCCCGGTGGGAGACTACATCAATCAGATAATGGATGACAGACTCATCGACCTCATCGCGGAGAGAGTGATGGTGAAGATGGGTGTCAAGGTCAGCGAAGAGGAGAAGGCCAGACGTGAGGAGGCGGAGCGACGCCGTCTCAGACGGAGCCGTATGCCTGAAAGCCCGATCAGCATCAAGGCCATCATGAAGCGTATCCAGGAGGAGGACGCTTCACTCCCGTCTGTCCCTGCGAGTGATGAGGAAGACCTGCCGTGGGAGACTGAGGCGAAGGAACCTGTCGTTAAGGTTGGTCTGGACAGCGTGCTGGTGGCAAAGGCTCTTCAGTGGATGGCCTGTACGCATGACGTCAGTCTGAACGGCTCACAGATACAGACGATCCTTTACAATGCCTACGGGGTATGGCTTGCCACCAAAGGGGAGAGGCTCCTGGAGGAGCATCCTCAGGTATGGCAGTATGGTCCGGTGTTCCCAAGGGCATACAAGCATCTGAAGAAGAATGCCGGAAACGGACAGGTTGAGCATGACATGCTTAGGACGGAGTGTCCTGACAGGTTCGAGTTCATCAGGAGATGCTTCCAGAGGTTCGCCTGGACATCTGCCGGAGTTCTCTGCGCTCCACATACTGCGGATGGATCTCCATGGAAGCAGACAAAGAATCAGAATCCCGACAAACTGGGGACCCGTATAGAAGACGAATTGATAAGGCAGTGGTTTCTGCCGAGAGTTTAACCTTATAATCTTAAAGAATTATGGAAGTGAAGATTGGAGACAGAATCAGGATCTACCACCTCAAGGGTGAAGACGGAACGTACGACGGAGCCGAAGGCGTTGTCGAACACATCGACGGCATCGGGCAGCTCCACGGCACCTGGGGAGGTCTGGCGGTCATACCCGACGAGGATGACTTTCAGATTATCTAAGTCCGACAGATCCGCCGGCAGGCGTGGCCTCGCACTCTCGCGAGGTTACGCCTTGTTCTCGATTCTCGCCATGTTCAACTCTTTGTCTGTTGTCGGCAGCTTTCGCTCTCTGACCTGTGAACTCCTTCAGAATCCAGCAAGGGTGCTCGTTAGTCTGCTCCATAGGATGTCACAAAGGAAGATGGCGGTCAGCTCCTGTTCTTCTGTTGGACGTGAGTCTTGCTCTGCAGTCAGGTCGCCCATCTGCCGGATCAGATGCAGTCGGATTCGTGATTGATAGGTCGGTTTCCCTTATTTCCGGACGCAAAGGTACTTTCCTTCTGACTTCATGTTAAAGGACTCGTCGGCTCAGATGCGAGCCTAGAGCCGGTGGTCCCAAATGAAAATCTCCACGCCTGAAGGGTAGTATTTTCCTTATGGTCTCCTTGAGCCTTTGTCCTCAGGTACTATTGCGGCATCCGTAAATTAAGTTGAACCAACCTTAAATTCAATCAAAATGAATCCTAACAACTACATCCAGATTTCCGGCAGACTTACAGCCGACGTGACTCCTAACGAGAACAAGACATTCGCACGCTTCAACCTCGCGAAGAACTTCGTAGGAACTGACAAGAAGACTATCTTCCTCAGCTGTGTCATCTTCAAGAAGGAGTTTGATGACAACGAGCAGATCATCCCTTGGGATCTTCTGAAGAAGGGACAGGAAGTCCTCATCACAGGAAAGCTCGCACCTAACAACTGGACTGACAAAGAAGGTGTTGAACACAAAGGCTTCGACATCATCGTGAACAAGATACGCGACCTGGCTGAAGAATAGCCGGGTCGCCGATCCTCCCGGCGGTTCTGCCGGACCTTGCTAGCCGATCGGCAATGAGGAGCGTCGGGATGACGTGAACCTCTATCTCCCAAGGCAGCCCGAGCGTAATGCCCGAGCTGCCTTTCTCTGTGTTCGTTTTTATAGAAATATATTTTTATATAAATCTAATTTCTTGACCGGTCAGATGCTAATTTTAAGGATTATTGCCGTGGATTTTTCAGTGTGGAATATATAACCTATTTTGCAATAGGCGTATTTGAACCTGTATTCAATGTTACCAACTGTAATATCATTCTTAAAAGAGTTTGGTTATATAATTACTCTATTGGGCTTGTGAATTTACATTTAGGATAGTTAGAACATCCTAAGAAGCGTCCAAATCTGCCATCTCGTTCAACTAGTGTAGAGTGACATTGAGGACAAATCCTATTTGCTATCAGCTGTTGATTTCTCTGTTGAGTCAGATGGATTGATGAGGCGTGTGCCTCACGAGCATGTTCATCTATTATGTTTGCGGAGTTTATCTTGTTGATGATCTTCTTTATATTATCATCTGGTATGCAAGGGGTATCATATTGCTTAATTGCACTCCTGAGACTGCTCCAGTTCACAACTATGTGGTTAGGGGTAGTAATCTTTAAGTCTGCTTTATCAGAAAATACTACGATAGGGATTATCCGGAAATCTCCAACCTCAGATGTGATCCTTTTAATTGCCCTAGTGTGGGCTTGATTTTGGCGAATTGGGTTTCTGAACTTATGTTGTTCGCTTGACCAACCCCAAAATTTCTTCTTACCCAAAAGACTTTGCTTCCATTCCTCTGAATTCTCATGACCGAAAATCCAACCTTTGTAGTTCTTGGTCTCTATTACGAAAATGCCATATGGAGAAACTACAATATGGTCTATCTGAGTTGTGCCATATTGTGTAGGCAGCATAATATCGTTGAGAATAATGTATTCTTTAGGAAGCCAGTCGAGTTTACGGGCAACTCGTTTTTCTCCAGCCTTTCCGATATTGTCAGGGGAGGACATTATCATCCTCCAAATGAATAGGCCGATGAAAACAATTATTATGAAAATGCTTCCTAACATTATCTCAGTGTTTAGTGCTGAAGTTTATCTGGTGTGGGGTAATTAATTGGTAATGATTTTATTGAAAATGGTAGACTGTTCAACTTGGGATCGTCAAGTTTCAGGTCAAGCAAACAATCCGTATAACAATAATTATATATTAACTTGATATAGCGACGTAGAAGCATGAGCGGAGGGAAGGACTGCTTGTCGTTATACCATTCCATGAGGTCCTTCTTTCCTTTTGAACTGTTGCACGTTTTGCATGCGCAAACAAGATTGTCTGAAATATCTGTGCCTCCCTTTATTCGTGGAATCATATGGTCTATCGAGATCTCTGTATCTGCGCCGCAATAGACACATCTGGTGCCATTTTGCAACTTGAGTTTTTCATCATCGAATAGGCTGTGAATTTTCATGCCACCACTTTGTAGTCCTTTATAAAGACGTGAACGAATCATGAAACATGTCCTGTCGTACTTTGAAAGACCTTTGCTGACAGCATAGTCTGCCATTGCAAGATTGGCATATGCGTAATATATCTGGTCTGATACAGTCGTAATAGTCATGGCGATTCATTGCTATCTTCACAAAGGTAAGAGTAATGATATCATTATCCAACAAAATACGTTACAATTATGATTTACGGTTACATTAGGGTCAGCAGCGACAAACAGACTGTTGAGAATCAAAGATTTGAGATCAATAATTTTTGCGAAAAGAATGAAATGAAGATTGACGGATGGATTGAAGAGACCATCAGTGGAACCAAGGCATACAATAAACGTCAACTTGGCATACTGCTTAAGAGAGTCAAGAAGGATGACCTAATCATTTGTGCGGAACTCTCCCGGCTTGGTAGAAATCTGTTCATGATTATGGAGATTCTGAATATATGCATGACTAAAGAATGCAAGGTTTGGACTATCAAGGATAATTATAGACTTGGCGAAGATATTCAGAGCAAAGTCCTAGCATTTGCCTTTGGCCTATCTGCAGAGATTGAACGAAACCTAATAAGCCAAAGAACTAAAGAGGCTTTAGCAAGAATCCGGTCAGAAGGGACTGACCTCGGAAGGAAAAAAGGAGTAAGAAATAAAGAGCTTAATAAAATATGTCAAAATCGACACTCGTATATTATACGTCAACTTCAAAACGGAGAGAGTATTCCTTCTATTGCCAAGAAAATTAAAGTGGCAAGAGGTACATTATATCGATATCTGGCTTATACAGGTATCCGTTTGCCTACAAAGATATTGAGCGAGAGATGGGAACGCGGAATCTACTAGTTAAAATACGATTCAATAATAATGTCCATTTTTGAAGACAAACTCGGGCAAGAAAGGGGCAGGGATGCCTGTTGTCAGAAATCCTCAATTCAATTTTAAGGAGGGTTTTTAGAAGATGTACTGAACCGCTACCCTGATCTCATTGGGCATGAAGAACCACTTGCCGCCCTTATCGGTAATCCTGCCGCAGGCGGGGCAGGCATAGGTGACGTAGGTCTTCTGTCCTCCCCATACGGCCAGACCGAAGTCCAGGTTCAGGTTCTCATGAATCATGAGGGAGTAGCCTGCTCCTGCGCTGAGCCCGAATGCATCTCCCTCCTCAGTCTTGGGAGAGAAGATGCCGCCCCTGTTGTACTCCTGGTACTGGGCCATGCAGCTGATCCACCATCCGGAGTAGATGTGCCATGGCCAGTAGCGCACTCCCAGGGCGTAGGTCTGATGCTTGTTCTGCATCTGCTTCGATACGTCTCCCTTGTGGAAGATCCAGGGGTTGTATCTGGCTTCGCCCTCGATGGTGATCCTGCGGCCTACGCCTGCTGAGAGCTGT
>JAFZFH010000165.1 GCA_017555965.1 Bacteroidales bacterium | reverse complement strand
TCCGGATTCAGACATCAGAGGCTCTATCAGGCGCTGGAATCTCTCCCGGAAAAAGAAAAGGCGACCATTGTACTGCACTATTTCGAAGACCGGAGCATAAAGGAAATATCCTCGATACTGGAGACACCTCAAGGTACAGTGAAATATTACCTGTCCACAGGACGCAACCACCTCAAATCCATACTGCAATGAAAGACAAAGATATAGAATCAATCCTCAGAGACAGCAGACCTCAGGTACGGGAAAACCCTGCATTCCTGCTGGAAGTCCAGCAGAAGATGCGTGCTGTGGAAGGTATCAAGAATGAAGTCGACAGGCAGAGGAGATACGGAAGGGCCGCTCTTATCATGACACTCGTTTCTGGTCTCATTCTTGGTGCATCTGCAATGTTAATTGCCTACTTATTTCCTATAGACACCGCTGCTATCAGTGACGGTATCCTTTCTGATATAAGGGTCTTTCTCGAGTCGTACAGACAGTACCTTCTGCTCCCGATTGCCGGATGCGCCATCTGCCTGGGCGTAATATTCGGACGCGAGCGAAGTTTAGACATGAGGTTGTAGGAGACAACAGGCAAGCCCGAATGCTGATGAATGAATAACAAGCAGTGATTCACATATTAGATTAATGACTGATCCGATATTGAAACTGCATCTGCCGAAGAAACAAGACATTATGAACAAAGACAGAAAGATAGACATCATGGGCATCGTCAATCTGACGGATGACTCATATTTCGCGGAGAGCAGATGCGCAGACCCGTCCATGGCTCTCAGGCGTGCGGAACGGCTGGTCAATGAAGGGGCTTCCATCCTAGACATCGGTGCCTGCTCCACCAGGCCCGGTTCCGAACCCGTCGGTGCTGACGAGGAATGGAGAAGACTCGAACCGGCACTTTCGCTAATCAGGAATGAATTGCCTGATATCCCGATTTCAATCGACACCTACTGGTCATCTGTTGTCAGGCGTGCGCTCGGTCTCATTGGACGCTTCATCGTGAACGACATTTCAGCCGGTGAGGACGATCCTGAAATGCTTGACACTGTGGGAGGGCTGGGACTGCCCTATGTCGCCATGCACAAGAGGGGCACATCCAGGACAATGCAGTCCCTGACCGATTATCAGGATGTAGTGTCTGACGTCCTTACGTACTTCAAGGAATTTGCCGTCAAGGCGGAGGCTGCCGGCATCAGCGAGTGGATACTGGATCCGGGATTCGGATTTGCCAAGACAGTGGAGCAGAACTACGAACTGATGAGAGGGCTTGCACAGTTCAGAGAAGGATTCCCCGAAAGAAGGACCCTTGTCGGAGTCTCCCGGAAGAGCATGATATACAGATATTTCGGCATCAGTCCGGAAGATGCACTGCCGGCCACACAGGTCCTTCACCTGAAGGCTCTTCAGGAAGGCGCAGATATTCTCCGCGTTCACGATGTCCTTGAAGCCTCACGCACGGTATCTTTATACCGTATGCTGGCCTGATGGCATCAAATGCTGCAGCCTTTCCATACCTGTCCTGAAACGAGGGAAGACATACTTACAGACAGAGCCTTGATCCGGTATCAACTTCCAAACCAAGGCTCTGCCGCTTGTATCAGCATCATCCTCATAATTGAGGATGAACTAAAAACAGATAATGATCATCACAGTTAACTGGCAAAGAACTCATGAAAGATAGAGTTCTCACCGCAGTATCTGTCAGAGTCTTCATCTAAGGAGTTCAGAGCCTTAAGGAGAAGTTCATCGTTCTCCTTCGTCCAAGGATAGGACAATTCCTCACTGTCACGACTGAACATCGACATCATTGACGAGTAGATGTAGCACCTCTCGTCATTCAGGTCCTCATCCGGAAGCGCCTGAAAGAAAAGGAATCTTTTCCCATCAGTGATTATACCCATGAAGTTACTCCCAAGGGCATCACAGACCTCTTCGTCATAGACGAATTTCCATTCTTTCTTTTTCATATCCTCACTTGATTTTCAATACTTCAACCAGTTCATACAAGGAGTCTATCATCAATGTATAATCGATGAGTTCCTTAGGGAGAGACAGAGCCTGCATCTGCGGCATCACCGCAAGCATATCCCTTTCTCTTGCATACTCAGCCAGAGCCATCGGGTCCGGAAGGTCTCCTAGCCTACCGTCAGAGTCAAGTCTTCCTGTCAGGATGCACCTGTCAAGTTCGCGGAGTCTTGCCTGTCCGGATGCCACGATGATGCCCACCGCAGCGGGAAATTCGAAATAGTTACCATCGAAATCCGTTACTTCCGGCTCAAAGACGAGGCATATCTTCTTTCCGGGAACCCTGAAGTCTTCATTCTGCATCGCCCTTATGGTCATCAGCAGAAATGTCCTGATCGAGATGTCGTTCATACCTACGATGTGAATACCGATACCCGGAGTGAGTTCGGTATTCACAGTAATCTGTCTTGCCTTGCCGTCCTTGACGACAGCGCTGATAATCTTTGCTTTCATCTTTTCTATTCTTTATCTTGTCATGAATATCTTTGCAACCATGCCTCTCTCTCCTTCAGTACGGGTTCCTTCGAAGAGCGGAAGAAAGGTCAGTTCCATCGCATCGAGCGAACTCCATCCGTCAGCAACCAGCCTTGCTGCCGCGAGTGTCTCACGTGTGGATATCGTACATGAGATCTCCTGCTTGCCGTAGAGCGAACGTACCGTTCCGGCAACGCTTGCTATGTTCTCCGCATCCGCAGGGAGGATACCGCATCTCTTTGTCAGAACCTGAACCTCACACTCCAGAGGCATATAGTCAAGCTCCAGAGGGAAGAACCTTCCCACGAGTGCTCTGTCAAGACTCATCGTACCTGTATATTCAGCTCCGACGTTGGCTGTCGCCACGAACACGCAGTCGGGATGTACCGGAATAGAACGCAGCTCGTCTCCTCCTGCCATCTCCACAGGAAGCATCCTTCTTGAGTCAAGACACGGGAAGAGGATATTGTTGGTCGTAACCGGTGCTCTCGAGAGCTCGTCAAGGAGGATCACTCCAGGCTTCTGGATGTCCTGCGTGAACTTCGCGTAGTCGAACACCGACTCGCCGCCCTTCTGGAGTCTGTGCACTCCGAGCAGTCCCGATACCGGATCGTACATCGAACCCATGTCATAGACATTACACTCGAGCCCGAGTTTTCTGCAGGCGAGCAGTACCAGTTCTGTCTTACCTGTACCTGACGGTCCTACCATCATCGTGTTGACCTTCGACTTGATGTTCCTCACAAGGAGGTACCAGTCCTTGTCTGCGATGTGGAATCCCTCGTCCTCGATAGTCGGAGCGTTCATCTTCCTGTCAGCCTTGATCTGCGAGAGAAGCGTTCCAGGATTCGCAGCATTGCCGCTCTCTGTGAAGAGTGTCGATTCTCCTGAGAGTACGGGTCTTGCCTTATCCTCAAGGTCCGCCTTGTAGCTGTCATAAGCCTCGTTCATGCCTGCCGAAGGCATGTGTGACTGCGAGTGGTAGTCACCAAGGTTAAGTCCTATCGGATAGATCGCTCCTGCCGAGTAGAATGTTGTCGAGTGAAGGGAGCGAAGCTCCAGGCTCTCGCTGCAGAAGACCGTACCCAGCGGGTAGTCCTCTCTCATCCTCGAGTCCGCCTGTACGTTAAGGCTCTCGTCGATGTGTCTTCCTGATGGTTCTGTCTGTCCCGGGAGGGGTCTGAGTCTCTGTCGTCCTCCGACCTTCATTGTCTTAAAGAAATAGTACTGCTGTGCCATGTATTGTTATTGTTTAATTGTTGAACTTTCTTTTCTGTCAGCCGACCTGGCGACACCATCGCCAAGAGTCTGTCTCTGCCCTGGAAGGCAGGATCGCTGATTACGGTGCAGAAAGCAGGATGTGATGCAGACGACTGCGGTACCCGAGGAAAATTGATGCTCTGAAAGAGTGTCCCATTTTCGGAGTGAAGGACCGACGGAAGCTGCAATCGAGCATCCTAACTTGCGCCG
>JAFZFH010000164.1 GCA_017555965.1 Bacteroidales bacterium | reverse complement strand
ATTGATCAGCAGATAGACTACGACAAGTTCTATCTATACTCTCTGATTACCCATTCCACAGCTATTGAAGGTTCAACCATCACCGAGGTAGAGAACCAAATAATGTTTGAACATGGAGTCACCATTAAAGGAAAGAGTCTCGAGGAGCAGAGCATGAACCTTGACCTCAAGATCGCCTATGAAAAAGCCATCGAATTTGCTAGGAATCACACCCCTATCACAACAGAACTTCTTATCAACCTCTCTGCCCTTCTAATGAAGAATACAGGCAAAGAGTACAAAACCGCCTTAGGTAACTTCTCATCAGCACGTGGTGAACTCAGACTCCTGAATGTCACTGCCGGAGTAGGTGGTCGCTCATACATGAGCTACAATAAAGTCCCTGCTAAACTGGAAGAATTCTGCAGACAACTGAATGCTGACCGTCAGAAGGCTTCTGAAATGTCAATTGACGAGCTTTATAGGCTAACTTTCGACGCTCATTATAATCTTGTAACTATTCATCCATGGGCTGACGGAAACGGCCGAATGGCCAGACTAGTAATGAATATGCTTCAGTTCGAATTCGGACTAATTCCGGCGAAGATCTTGAAGGAAGACAAAGAAGAATACATCAAGTCACTGATTGAAACTCGAGAAGACGACGACCTCTCAATCTTCAGAGCATTCATGACCTCAATGATGGAAAAGAACCTCACATCAGAAATTGACACATACATCAAGTCAATTGGAGAGGTAGACTCCCCTGCCGACAAGCCGATGAAGACCAGGGACAAAATCATTGCCCTCATCGCCGAAGACGGCAAGCAAAGTGCAGCCTCACTTGCAGAGAAACTTGGCATCACAGCCAAGGCAGTAGAGAAACAGCTCGCCAAACTGAAATCCGACGGAGTCATTGAGCGAAAAGGCCCTGCAAAAGGCGGTGAATGGACGGTAAAATAGCCAACTTTGATCGAGAACTATGGAAATCACCACACTGCTAGAATATTCAGAACGTTCGCAGCTTAGGACTTGGCTGCAGGAGAATCATTCCAAGGAGAAGGAGTGTTGGGTAGTTATGTCCAGAAGCAAGACTCCTCCTGCGGGAGTTCTTCCGTACATTGACGTGGTAGAAGAAGCGCTCTGCTTCGGTTGGATTGACAGCACACTTAAGAGACTCCCAGACGGAAGACTAGCACAGAGATTATCACCTAGAAGAAAAAAGAGTCACTGGACCGAACTCAATAAAGAACGATGCAGGAGACTGATTCAAGAAGGAAAGATGACCGACGCTGGTCTGAATGTAATACCTAAAGACTAAAACTAAAATATGACAGCTTCACGCATGATGATATTCTTCTGCATAACAGGGTCTATACTCTTGGCTCTCCTTCCCAATCTCCTTTGGATGATAGGGTGGATTGGCTGTAAGATTGCCGGTTGCAGGCTCCCTTATAAGTATTTCGGTCTAGGCGCACTGGCTTTAGTAGCGGTATTCCTCCTGACCATGGCTTACGGATACTATATCGGCAGATGGAACGTAAAATCCACAGAGATCGAATATGCCCATAAGGATATCCCGAAGGCCTTTGATGGATTCAGGATTGTGCATATATCAGACCTTCACCTTTCCACCTTTGATGATTCCAAGGAACGATTCAAGGGATTCATTGATGAGATCAACAAGCACAAGCCGGATCTGGTATGCTTCACCGGTGACCTTGTGACTCTCGGAAAGGGCGAAGCCGAGCCATATACTGACATCCTTAAGGCTATCCAATCCCAGCACGGAGTATTATCTGTGCTCGGAAACCATGACTTTATGATATATGGATTCAATCAGGATTTCGACAAGGACGTAGCTGTAGAGGAGCTTGCGAGATACCAGGAAGAGACTCTCGGATGGAATCTGCTCAGAAACAAAAGCGCCGTAATAGAATCCAAAGATGGTTCAAGAATCACATTCCTGGGAGTCGACAATGCGAACTTCAGTAATCAGGGATTCCATACAATCCACAGAGGTGATATGAACAAGGCAATGGAAGGAACGGATGGATTCAGAGTGCTGCTTTCCCACGACCCCAGCCATTGGAGCGCGGAAGTGGTTCCGAATACGGACATCCCTCTGACGCTTTCCGGTCACACGCATAGCGCTCAGATCAAGATCTTCGGATGGACTCCTGCCAAGTGGTCATTCAAGGAAATAGCCGGAAGATATGATAACGGCGATCAGACGCTATACATCAATGTCGGACTCGGCTGCACAGCCCCGATAAGACTGGGAGTCAATCCAGAGGTCACTGCAATCACCCTTAGATCATCTGAAGGCAATGAATAGGATAGAACGAGAGAAGCATACCGTGTCCTTGATGATACGACTGTACTGCCGTAAGAAGGAGGGCAACATGAATCTTTGCAAGGAGTGCCGTGAACTAGAAGAATACGCTCATAAAAGGCTCTCTGCATGCAAGTACGGCGAGCAGAAGACATCCTGCAAGAAATGCCCTACCCACTGCTACAGGAAAGACATGAGGGAACAGATACGACAGATTATGAGATTTGCAGGTCCTAGAATGATCCTATATTATCCGATAGAAGCGATAAGACACATATTTGGAAAATGATAACAAATATCCTTCAAGACATACCCCATAAAATCGTACAGCTTCCAGCAAAGGCAATCTTACTCGATGCTGGTAATATAGCTACTGACATCTTTTTTGTAAAGACAGGATGTCTTCGCTCATGGTTTAATGCTGACGGCAAAGATGTAACACTTCAGTTCTTCATGCCAGGACAGCCTGTAGCTTCATTTGAGAGTCTAGTAAACTCCGCTCCAAGCGAATACTCCATCGAAACAATATTACCCACAGAAGTAGCCATTGTTAACGGCCTAGAGTTCAAGAGTTGGGTAGAATCGCACCCGGAATATCATTTGCAGGGAATCTATTTCGCAATGGAGAGATTGTCTTCTTATCAGAAGTTGTTCCTGTCACGAATCAAAGACACACCGCAACAACGCTATGAAGCGCTTCTTAAAGAACAGCCAGACATTGTAGCGCAGATTCCACAGCATTACATTGCATCATACCTCGGCATTACTCCGGTATCATTGAGCAGAATCCGCAGCCGCATTTCTTAACATATGTTATCGTCCGTTAGTTGTGCGTAGAATAACTTTGCCCTCAAACCAATCATATATGAAGGCAAAGACATTATTCATCACAGACATAGCGGTCCTATTGACATTTCTCCCAGCATCTATAAGTGGATTCCTCCTGCACGCAGCTGGACATAATGATGTTCATGAAGTATGGCACAACTGGGCCGTAATACATATCCTTTCGACATTGGTATTCACAATTGCAACAGGCGTTCATATCTATGGCCATTGGAACTGGTACAAGAGCCTTTTCCAGAAAGGACTTGGTAACAAAAGCAGAGTGACAGTCTTCCTTTCATCATTGATGCTGGCGACAATAATCACCGGCAACATAGTCCTATTCCGCCACCAAGGTCCAAACTCACATTTCGGTCTTTGGCATTATGTGATAGGCATTATGCTCACTGCTATTGCACTTGGACATTTCCTCAAACGAATCAAGCTTCTGGTTAAGGGTCTTAAGCAAATCAAAAAATAAGCGGCACTTGCCCACTTCCCATACGGTCAGTCGGCAACTTGTAATTCCATCAGAATTACATAACTTTGCCCATATAGATTGCTATATTATTGAAAACGTTCCAAAGGTCAATACGTATTATAAGATTATGAATTGGTATCGTAACAACTGGTATTATGTAGGTGGAATCATCTTT
>JAFZFH010000163.1 GCA_017555965.1 Bacteroidales bacterium | reverse complement strand
TCGTTTACAGTGTATGGCAGATCAGCCTTCTGTGAATGTTTGTCTGTGCTGATGGATAGGTTAACCGTATGCTCTCCTGGTTCTTGTGTGGAGAGAGGATAGGTCTTGATGATCTCGTCGGTGAAGGTCTCCTGGTATGTCTTCCTAGGTTCCTTATTGTCAACTGTAAATGACAACGTATAAGTGTCCGTAGGTGCACCTTTCTTAAGGGATACTTCAAGGGAGTGTTCCTTAGTTTTCTCGTCAAAGAGGATATTACAGTCGAAGGTAAACGAGTAATCTTCTGCTGAAAATACGACATCAAGAGATTGAGAATATTCATCAGTGCTTATGTTCAATCCAAGGGTATGTTCACCTGGTTGAACTTTAGGCAGAAGATAGGTTCTCGACGAGACATCATTGAAGTCAGCTTTCATAGATCCTTCATGTGTCGTGCCTGAAGGCTCCGTAAGTATCAGGTCGGCCTCACCATCCAGCGTAAAAGCGATATTGTACTGATTCTCCTTGATGCCGCTGATCCTGGTAAGGGTCAGGCTATGACTGTCGGTTGCATCGTCGTATGACACCACAGCTGCAAAGCCAAAGGAGTGATCTATGGCCGTAATCTCAGTGACACACGAGACTGTCATCGTGAATGCGAATATTGAAGCAAGAAACGCAACCAAGAATCTAATGTGACGAACCTGTCTCATAGCTGTATCGGTCTGTCAAAGTCATACATATGCTGAGCATACTGCTCCACCTTCATAGCGAGATCGCTTGGCCACGAGCACCAAAAATCACAAAGACTTACGCAATTAGCGCCTGTGTTGCGTCCCTGTAGAATCAGACAGTATGCTTCCTTGGCGTCCTTGCCGCTTGCGAATGTCAGAGGCAGCTGGAGACATCTGTCATCGATTTCATTTCTTACGCAGAAGCTGATCACGCCGAAAGTCTCGTGAAGCACAGCAGAATGATAGTTGCTGAAGTCTATGGATGTTCTTGAAAGTAATATCTTCATGTCTTTATGGTTTTTCTGTTTTCTTTGCATTTCTGTCACGCAGTCTTATGTAGAGCTCAAGACTGAACCAGGCCTCGCCCTCGAACTCATATACCGGCTCGTCATTGTATTTGGCCGTACAGTATTCGTCAAAGAAGCGTTTCGTGTCCCATCTGTTCTCGAATAAGATCGGCAGGGATATCTCTCCCTCATAGCCTTGAGGCTTATGGATGAAATAGACTAAATCTAGTCTTTCGTTAAGGCAGCAGGCTCGGAAGAGGGAAGTGTCGATAGGATATTTGTCGATTATCACTAACATGGCCTTGACGTGTTAGAAGATGTACTGAACTGCTATCCTCAGTTCGTTTGGCAGGAAGAACCATTTGCTGCCCTTGTCCGTGATCCTGCCACATGACGGACAGGCATAACTGACGTATGTCTTCTGCCCACCCCAGAGAGAAAGACCGAAGTCTATGTTCAGGTTCTCGTGAACCATGAGGGAATATCCTCCTCCCAGACTCAGTCCGAATGCGTCACCCTCCTCTGTTGCCTGAGAGAAGATTCCACCACGGTTGTATTCCTCATACTGCGCCATGCCGGAAAACCACCATCCGGAATAGATATGCCAAGGCCAGTATCTTATACCCGCTGCATAGGTCTGCTGTCTGTTCTGCATTTGCTTGGCTGGATCACCCTTGTGGAAGGTCCAAGGATTGACGCGAGCAGACGCGTTGACGCTGATATGCCGACCTACCGCACCTGAACCTTCCACATTGATGGTTCCAAGGCATACGTAGTCGAAAAGATTGGTGGAAACGCTCCAGTCTTGAGCTGAAGCTGTTGTTGAAATGACTGCTATGAAAGTCATAAGTAGTAGTATCTTCTTCATATATGGCATTTTGTTCGTTCTTTTTAAAGCAGGCCCATCTCCCGACGCGCCTGCAGATGTAAGTAAAAGTAAAAACTGTATACGCATGAGTGCATGCGTATTACAGATTTGCGTCAAAAGAGATTTACCCTTGCACCTATTCCTGAATTGACTCTGACTTTGCTGAGCGGTGAGCTGAAATTTACCGGCACCGCGCACCGGATGAGAATACATGTCTGACGGCTGACGAACAGTTCCAACTCAAGAGCTGCCGACAGACCGTAAAGAAACCCCCAGTCACCCAGACCGGTGTCAATGTATGATGGAACCCTCTTCTGAGGGTCGTACAGTTCACATCCAAGGAAGACTCCTCCTCCTGCATACAGTCCTACATGGCGGCCTCTGGTAGCGACAATCCTGTGCATGTATTCCCCATGCGCTAGAATTGTGTAGTTCTGAATTGCCCGTGACATGGCTGTTTCGTCTGAAAAGATCTGTTTGGAGAATGGGGAATAGCTGACACCCGCTTTCGCGTTCCCGTACATGAGATAACGTCCCCACCAGAGGTCTGCGCCAAGTGGAATCTCACCGGAGAAACTGTAGTGGATTGACGCACTGATATTGTCCTGACCATTCATCGTTCTCTGCGCAGAAGCAGTAGATGCGGACAGGATACAAATCATCAGAGCATAGACGGTCTTGAGGCCGTTAAGCTTAGTTCCTCCAGTGAGTTTCATATTTCAATTTTACCTTGCGCCGGCAAAGTTAAAAGAAATTATGAATTACGACAAAGGAAAATATGAATTTTTGTTAAGAAAAATTATGAAGAATTTGAGTAATAAAACTTGTTTTATTAAGCCCTTTGAGATTTTTTGTCGGCAAGCTTTCCGGTAAGCGTCCGGATGCACCAACCGCATGGATTCTTCTTGGTTCTGCACTTTCCCTTGATGAGTGCGAGCTCGTAAATGAAGTCAAGGTTACGCTGACAATCCATGAACAGGGAAAGGTTATTGTTGATACCGCTTTCGTTGAAACCGATCTCCTCAAGAAAACGTCTTTCATCTGCCGTAAGCACTGCGGATGGACCGTATTTCCTCAGGATCACACGGTGGTCATCATCACTTGAATCCTGCGCGTTGAATCTAACCGGAAAGAAGATCAACTGGGTGATCCTCTTGCCATCCTTTACCGGGGCGTACGTGAACGAAACAGGTGACTTCTGATCCAGTTCTATCTTCGAGGATTCAACGACCCTCTTGATGAAATCCTTGGTAAACGCATACTTGTCTTCCAGTTTGAAGATCCTTCTCAGTGCATCGATCGAGTAGGTGATTGGCTCTTTCTGACAGGCCATAAGTTCATAGAAACGCATTGAATAGCAACTTTCTAACCTGAATGCCACCTCAATGTCATATCTTGAAAAGCCACGTGAGAAGTCAAGCAATACATCCCATACACGACTGTCGACAATGAAGGATACCTGTCTGGAATGAAGTGCGATCTTCGGAAGGGCGATGATTGATATGCATTCCCATACGTCATCATCAAGATACTCGAACGTCTTCCTGTGGAGTGACTTCAGGGCGTCTTTCACCCGGCGGTGATTCTTGTCCTCCTCATCCGCCAGGAAATCGGACAGTGGAAGAGTAACATGGACATACCCCTTCATGTCATGGCAGATCTTATGAAGATTGTCAGTCAGGACTACTCCCTCGATCTGACTTTGAGCCAGCCTGACAAGATTGTACATCACTCTCTTCTCATACACGTTGAAGTCATACATTGCAGTGGTCGCAATGTATGACTGAACAACCTGACGCCCTCTGGTAGTGAGCGGGGAGTGCTGGGAACTGAGTATCTGCTGCTCTTCCATCAATCTGAATCTGGACGGGACAAATGTAGAATATTTTTGGTTAAGAAAAAATATGAATATCATTGATATCAATACTATTTTTCAAAAGTATTCAAAAAGTCCCATTTGCATTCACTTGGAACCAAGTGTGA
>JAFZFH010000162.1 GCA_017555965.1 Bacteroidales bacterium | reverse complement strand
TGGCATGTCACGTTCCTTCATACCTCAGCAAGTACGACGTGCTTAAGGGTATCAAGGAGAACGGTACACTCCTTCTCAACAGCCTCTGGGATGAGGAAGAGACTCTCAAGAGAATTCCTGACCATGTAAAGGCTATCATCGGTAAGAAGAACATCACTCTTTACATCATCAACGCGACTAAGATCGCTGCAGAGATCGGACTCGGCGGACGTACAAACACTATCCTCCAGTCAGCATTCTTCAAGATCACAGGCATCATTCCTTACGAGGAGGCTGTAGGTTACATGAAGAAGGCTATCGTGAAGAGCTACGGCAAGAAGGGTGAGCACATCGTGAACATGAACTACGCTGCAGTCGACAGAGGTGGTGAGTATACTAAGGTAGAGATCCCAGCTGACTGGAAGGACATCACAGCTAAGTTCGAGAACCCTAACAAAGACCGTCTTGCTCCTGCATTCGTGAAGGAAATCGCTGACGTAGTAAACGCACAGGCAGGTGACACTCTCCCTGTAAGCGTATTCAACGACTATGTTGACGGTACTATCCCAGCAGGTACAACAGCATACGAGAAGCGTGGTATCGCAGTGAAGGTTCCAGAGTGGCAGGCAGAGCACTGTATCCAGTGTAACAGCTGTGCATTCGTATGTCCTCACGCTGCAATCCGTCCATTCCTTCTTACTGACGAGGAGGCTGCTGCAGTTCCTGCAGGTCTCAAGCTCCAGGATGGTAAGGCTACATTCAAGGGTTACAAGTTCGCTCTCGGCGTATCAGTTCTCGACTGTACAGGTTGCGGTAACTGTGCTGACGTCTGCCCTTCAAAGGAGAAGGCTCTCGTAATGCAGCCGCTCGGAACTCAGGAGGCAGAGCAGGCAAACTTCGATTACCTCCACTCACACGTAGGCTACAAGGACAACGTTCAGCCTAAGACTCAGAACGTGAAGAACGCACAGTTCGCACAGCCACTCTTCGAGTACTCTGGCGCTTGTGCAGGTTGCGGTGAGACTCCATACATCAAGACTATCACTCAGCTCTTCGGTGACCACATGATGGTTGCTAACGCTACAGGATGTTCATCTATCTACGGTGCATCATTCCCTGCAGCACCATACTGCAAGAACAACGAGGGTCACGGTCCGGCTTGGGCTAACTCACTCTTCGAGGACTTCTGCGAGTTCGGTCTCGGTATGAAGCTCGGTTCTGACAGAGCACGTATGACAGTTGCTAAGCTCATGGAGCAGGGTCTTGCTTGCTCATGCTGCACAGACGAGATGAAGGCTCTCTTCACTCAGTGGCTTGAGAACAAGGAGGACGCTAAGGTGACACGCGAGGTTGCTGACAAGCTCATTCCTCTCTGCGAGACTTGCAGCTGCGACGTATGCAAGGGACTCGTTGAGTACAAGACATTCATCCCTGCACGTTGCCAGTGGATCATCGGTGGTGACGGCGCTTCATATGATATCGGATACGGCGGACTCGACCACGTACTTGCTTCTGGCGAGAACGTAAACATCCTCGTACTTGATACAGAGGTTTACTCTAACACAGGCGGACAGTCATCTAAGGCTACTCCGGCAGGTGCTATCGCTAAGTTCGCAGCTTCAGGTAAGAGAGTTCGTAAGAAGGACCTCGGTATGATGGCTATGAGCTACGGTTATGTCTACGTTGCACAGGTTGCAATGGGAGCATCTCCAGCACAGTACTTCAACGCTATCAAGGAGGCTGAGGCTTATGACGGACCATCACTCGTGATCGCTTACGCTCCATGTATCAACCATGGTCTCAAGGCCGGTATGGGTCTTAGCCAGAAGGAGGAGAAGCTCGCAGTAGAGTGCGGTTACTGGCATCTTTACAGATATAACCCTGCACTCGAGGGAACTGACAAGAATCCATTCACTCTTGACAGCAAGGAGCCAGATTGGAGCAAGTTCCAGGACTTCCTCAAGGGCGAGGTTCGTTTCGCATCACTCTACAAGATGTATCCTGACACAGCAGAGGAACTCCTCCAGAAGACTGAGGAATTCGCTAAGGTACGTCTCGAGACATACAAGAGACTTGCGAAATAAGCAGACAGCTTAGAATCCTAAAATATTCTTAAGAACCGCACAGGTCTTCGTGAAAGCGAAGGCCTGTGTTGGTTTATAGTCAAGCTCCAGAGATGTCTTGACACCGATGACAGACGGCTTTACTGACACACGAAGGTCACATTCATCGGCAGATGAACGGATTATAGAAATTTCCGGATGAATGTAGATGAACCCTGCTAGAGACGGCAGGATGAAATCGGAATAGATTTCTTCGGACACACAGAACCTGATCTCAGACATATCGAGCGGTGAGAACAGAAGTTCGGTTTCAGATGCTGCCGAAAGAATCTTATTGGCATATGCTACAAACACCTCTCCTTCAGCAGTAAGTACAGCCTCACCGCGGAGTCTATGGAACAGACGTACTCCAAGACTTTTTTCAAGTTCGGAGACATTCTGACTCACTGCCGGCTGAGTAACGCCAAGCGCCTCTGCAGCTCTTGTAAAACTTTTTTCCGAAGCGACCTTAAGAAAGACCTTCAATCTGAAATCCTGTAGCATATTCATTTATTTTTCACAAAATTAGTAAAAAGATCCTTCACATTGTTAAGGATAATACTTACAGTTGTCATTCTGAGCGCACCACATTGTCATTCTGAGCGATAGCGAAGAATCTTTCCCATATTTTTTATATATTTGCAAGTTATTGCAGATATTGAAAATCATATTAATAACCTATAAAAACATGAAACGTTTAGTAATCATCATTGCGGCCCTTTTCGCCGCTGCGGTTGCATTCGGTCAGAACCCGCTTCCAAATGACCCAGAAGTAAAGGTAGGTCAGCTTGAGAACGGTCTGACATACTACATCCGCCACAATGACCAGCCTGCACAGAGAGCCGAGTTCTACCTTGCAACTAACGCAGGTGCATATCAGGAAGCTGACGATCAGGATGGTCTTGCACACTTCCTCGAGCACATGTGCTTCAACGGTACAAAGCACTTCCCAGGAAAGGCTCTTCTCGAATACCTCCAGAGCATCGGTGCCGAGTTCGGAAGAAACATCAACGCGTCTACCGGTTTCGAGCAGACACAGTATATGCTCAACAACATCCCTGTAGTAAGAGAGAGCATCATCGATTCATGCCTCCTTATCCTTCACGACTATTCACACTATGTCACATGCAATCCTGAAGAGATTGATGCAGAGAGAGGTGTGATTCTCGAGGAGAAGAGACAGAGAAGCGATGCAAGCTGGAGAATGTTCGAGAAGCAGCTCCCATATCTTTATGGTGATACACACTATGCAAGAAGAACCCTCATCGGAGGCGAGGAGCAGCTCAAGACATTCAAGTACGAGAGCCTCACTAACTTCTACACAAAATGGTATCAGCCACACAATCAGGCAGTTATCGTTGTAGGCGATGTAGATGTAGACAAGGTTGAGCAGAAGATTAAGGAACTCTTCGGCAGCATCCCTGCAGGAGAGGTCGCAGTAAAGGAGGAGCCGGCTCTTCCTTTCAATGCTGAACCAGTCGTAGGTATCATCACAGATCCTGAGGCACAGAACTCACGTATCGACATCCTCTGGAAACATGACCCTATCCCGGTTGAGTTCCAGAATACAGATGGCGCATATATGAACGACCTCCTCCTCATGATCATTTCAAACATCATGAGCGAGAGATTCAACGATATCGCAGCAGCTCCAAATGCACCTTTCTTTGCAGCGGGTTTCTTCACAAACGACCTCTGCAACGCATGTGAGGCATACAACGCAGCTGTACTCTTCAAGGATGGTGCATCTGTAGAGGCATTCACCGCTCTCATGACAGAGATCGAGAAGATGAAGAGATTCGGCTTCAACGAGGGTGAGGTCCAGCGTGTCAAGGATGACCTTATCAGCAGATGCGAGAAGGCTGTAGAGGCTGCTTCTACCCGCAAGAACGCTGAGCTCGTACGTCCTCTTCTCAGCAACTTCTTCGACAACGAGGCATACCTTACTCCAGAGACTGAGCTTCAGATCGTTCAGGCTGTCTGCGCACAGGTAAATGCACAGGTTCTCAATCAGGTAGCTGCTCAGCTTCTCCCTTCTGAGAACATCATCATCACATACCAGGGTCCAGAGAAGGAGGGTCTCGCAAATCCTACTGAGGCTGAACTTCTTGGCGTTCTTGCAGCTGTTGCCGAAGCTGAAATCGAGGCGAATGCTGAGGAGAACTTCAATGAGCCGTTCCTCAATGCTGACGCTCTTAAGGGCTCAGCTGTAAAGAACGAAAGCAAGAATCAGTTCGGAGCTACAGAGTGGACTCTCAAGAACGGCATAAAGGTGGTGGTTCTTCCTACTCAGTACAAGAAGGATCAGGTATTGTTCAACATCGAGCTCATGGGTGGTAAGAACGCTGTCGCTACAGAGGATCTCACATCATTCGAGGAGAATATCTGGGGACTCTTCATCCAGAATTCAGGTATCTCGAAGTTCTCAGGCACACAGGTTCCTAAGATGGTAGCAGGAAAGAGCCTTTCTGTAACTCCATACATCAGCAATACCCGTCACGGAGTACAGGGACAGTCTACACCTAAGGATCTCGAGACAGCTCTCCAGATAGCGTACCTTTATTTTGCTGACCCTAGATTCGACCAGAACGAGTTTGAGCCGGGTATCCAGCAGATCAAGGCACTCCTTCCTAACATCCTTTCAAACCCTGACTTCCAGTTCCAGCAGGAGCTGAACAAGATTCTTTACGACAATAACCCACGCGTTGTCGGTCTTGACGAGTCTGTTGTTGAGAAGGCAAATCTTGCAACTATCGAGAAGGTATACCGTGAGCTCTTCAAGAATGCCGGCGGTGCTACTCTTACAATTGTCGGTAACGTTGATCTTGAGACACTCAAGCCTATGGTTGAGAAGTATATCGGTTCTATCGCAAAGAACAAGAAGGCACGCGAGATCAATAAGGCAAACCTCATCAACTTTGCAAAGGGAGAAGTAAAGGAGACTGTAGAGCTTGCAATGGCAACTCCTAAGTCAACTGTACTGCAGGTTTATTCTGCTTACATGCCTATCGACACCAAGACTGAGGTTGCTCTCGAAGTTGCGAACTATGTGATCGACATGATCTATACAAAGACTATCCGCGAGGATGAGGGTGGTACTTATGGTGTAGGAACAGCTATGGCAGGTCAGAGATCACCTATCGAAAGAGCTGTCATCCAGATCAGTTTCGACACTAACCCAGAGGCCGCTCCAAAGCTTATCGAGCTTGCTGTCAAGGGTCTCAACGACCTTGCACAGAACGGTCCTACTGCAGAGCAGATGAGCAAGGCTGTAGAGAACCTCAAGAAGAACATTCCTGAGTCCAGAATCAGCAACTCATACTGGATGAACACACTCGACAACTGGTATGAATTCGGCATCAACTCTGACAAGGAGTATGAGGCAGCAGTAAACTCTGTAACTGCAGAGGATGTAAAGGCTGTCCTTCAGGCAATCCTTGCACAGAACAACCTTGTACAGATCGTATCTGCTCCTAAGAACTAAGGATACTCGTCAATAATCAAAAAGAAGCCTGACCGGTTGGTCAGGCTTCTTTTTGATTTGTTGTGCTGAGATTACTCAGAAACGATTGCACCCATTGGGCAAGCGTCTGCACATGTACCGCAGTCGATGCATACGTTAGGATCGATCTTGTAGATATCACCCTCTGAAATTGCGCCTGTAGGGCACTCTGCCATGCATGATCCGCATGCTGCGCAGTCTTCTGTAATTCTGTAAGCCATTGTATTATCCTTTTAAATGTTAATGTTATCAATGCATTTACAATGCCTATACCGCATTGGTAATGCAAATTTAGTGAATAATTTGAATATTCAAAGACAGGGATAGCGTGATTTATGTTATCTTTGTGTTGTTTGACATTAATCGACATGATGATGAAGAGATTATTCACTGCACTTGCAGCAGCCCTGATGCTTTCTTGTTTTGGAGCGTCAGCGCAGGAAAAAATAACAGACGGACTGGAAATAGATAAATTCGTTCACAATTTCGGCGACATCCTTTGGGACAGTGGTCCTGTGTCGTGTACATTCACACTGACCAATACAGGAAATAAGCCGGTAGTGATCTACAACGTCACTACCACATGCGGCTGTACAAACGTTGACTGGACTAAGGAGCCTATCCGTCCCGGAAAGACAGGTACAGTGTCTGTGACATATTCAAATGACGAAGGACCATATCCTTTCGACAAGAGTCTGACCATGTACATATCGGAGATGAAGAAGCCGGTGATCCTGAAGCTTCGTGGCGTTTCTCTCGACAAGATCAAGCCTCTTGAGGAACTGTACCCTGTTTCATACGGAACCCTCGGATTGAAGGAAAACATCAATAAGTGCGGCAACATGGACCAGAACAGTCAGAAGAGCGAGGCAATCATGATCGCCAATCTGTCGAATGCACCTATGACCGTATCATTCAATGATGTGTCGAAGAATCTGAATTTATCTGTATCACCTAATCCGATTCCTGCAAGAAGCACTGCTGAGCTTACCTATACAATAACAGCAGACCGTTCTCTTTGGGGTAAGAACTACTACTGGGCCATTCCTGTCGTTAACGGCAAGACATATACCAGCAGTGAGGGCGACAAGAAAATCGGATTCTGGGCATTTACCAGGGAGGATTTCAGCAATGTGACTGCTGATGAGAAGAGAAACGGCCCTAGACCTGCATTCAAGGAAAGCACCTATTCGTTCGGTAAGGTAAAACAGGGGCAGAAGGTGGTCGCCGAGTATACTTTCAAGAACGACGGCAAGGCTCCGTTCAAAGTGTTCAAGGTGGATGCTGATGCGAAGATTACAGCTGAAGCGATTCCGGAAGCTGCTCCTGGAGAGTCAATAACTTTCAAGATCGAGCTGGATACTGCAGATGTGGGCAAGGGTGAGTCACTGACCATCATCACATTGACAACCAACTCCCCTCTCCGCCCTATAGTCAATCTATTCATAGCCGGTTATATTGAATAATGATCGAGATAATAATTGAGGCGCTAAGGAATTCAGTTCTTATTACAGGACTGGTGGTGGTGATGATGATGATGATCGAGTCATTGAACATCGAGTCGAAGGGCTTGGTGTTCAAAGGACTTAAGAAGACCAAATTCGGTCAGGTAGTCATTGCGTCTTTACTTGGTTCAATCCCGGGATGTATGGGAGGCTTCGCAACCGTGTCCCTGTATACCCATAGAATGTTCAGCTTCGGTGCTCTTGTAGCGATGATGATTGCGTCATCCGGTGACGAGGCATTCGTGATGCTGGCGATGATTCCTGAACAGGCCCTCATTCTTTTTGCGGTACTTTTCGTCCTTGCGATCATTGCAGGTGTGACTGTGGATTTCTTCCACGACAAGATTCACTCAAGAAACTGTGACAAGCATGACCACTCTGAATGTGGAGCTGAAACCAGCTGCACTGACGGTTATCATGAGTCAGACAGCGACAGCAGAAAACGCCACTTCGGATGGAAACGTATCCTGATGTTCGTAGGACTTGCCTTGTTCATTGCTGCTCTGGCAAGCGGACATCTCGCTCACGACCACGCCGCACACACTCATGAGCATGCACACATTCAGGCACATGAGCATGTCCACATGCACGAGCACCATCATGGAATCGATCTTCTGAGTGAAGACTGGATGAACGTACTTTTTGCAGGCCTGAGCGTAATCGTGCTGTTCGTACTCCTTTTTGCTTCCGACAACTTTGTTGAAGAACACCTTTGGAAGCATATCGTAAGGAAACATCTCCCTACTACATTTGCATGGACTTTCGGAGTCCTTCTGATACTCGGATTCGCTCTTCAGCATGTAGACATAGAGCATTGGATCAGTGACAACACTGCTCTTATGATCATTCTTGCCACCCTCATAGGAATCATACCTGAATCGGGGCCGCACATGGTCTTCGTGACTCTTTTTGCCGCCGGAGTCGTACCGTTCCCTGTCCTTATGGCAAGCTCCATTTCACAGGACGGACACTCATCGATTCCGCTTCTGGCAGAAAGCAGAAAGAGCTTCGCCTGGGCGAAGCTCATCAACTGCTTTGTTGCATTGGCAGCAGGATTTGCTGCCATGCTCTTCATGTAGATTAATATATCAGTTCTACTGCGTCAATCCAAAGTTTTGAACTGCTGTATCCGGTAAAGTAGTCACCGAACTGAGATGCTGCACATGAAATGATTATATGGGTCGGGCGTCTTTCAATATCCCGATATTCCAACGGTATCGTATATTCCACCCACTGATCAGTTGCGGCAGAGACTTTCGACCCTCCATTAAGGATGTATCCGTCATGATGGATTATGAGTCCTCCGTTGGCGATAGTGGACGCATCTGTGTTGAAATCGACAAATGTACGTGAATCTGTTGTATTCACATGCACAGGATTCTCTTTGGTACCGCCATACTTCCTATAGTCCCAATCTCCTAAAGCAAACTTGATTTCAGCACGGTCGTAGTCTTCTTTGGTAAGTGTCATTCCTGCAGGAGCGCCTTTGATGATATCCATCTTGCCTGTCACGTATTTGCAATAGAGCTTCATAGCCACCGGACGGCTTGACCATGGGCGTCCGAAATTCACCATACCTCCACTTGTTCCGACAAGTCCTGCAAACTGACCGGTAAAGAGGTTACCTGCCGCAAGAATTCCGGCCATCTGACTGGTCTGAGCTCTGACAGACTGTCTGCCGTCAACCTTATCTTCCGTATCAATATAAGTGATTACGATACCCATATTTGCTGATCCGCTTACACCTTCTGTGCCTTCACCATTACCGGAGCCCCAGAACATATACTCACCATCCTTAACACCACACGATGGATCATAGAACTTGTAATAGTCCTTGCCTTTCACCTTGCTTGCATATTCGAAACTTCCGTTAGGAACAGGAACTGCTGATTCTGTAGTAAACTCAAATACAGATGTCATCTCCGATCCGGAATATGCTACGATCTCGTAGTCTGTCTCCGGATTCAGGCCTCTGAGATGAGCGACGAATGTACCTCCTTCTGAAACGATGTCCGCTTCATCCACGATGAGCCAATCTGAGGCACCGGCCTCTCTGTAGTTGAATCCATTATCATTTCCGGCTACACCAGCAGCAGTGATGTAGGCCTCACATGCCCATGGATTGATCTTCTTTATATCTACGTTCACTTCTGTAACCTCGACAAAAAGCATCCATGATTCAGTCTCTCCGAATGCTGTCACATCTACAGAAAGTCCATGAGTGAAATCCTTCATCTCGGACATACTCACAGAATAGTCACTGAGACCTTCCGGACCAAGCTTGAGAGAAGTCACATTGACTGCAGATATATCAGTCTTCTTTCCGACAACTGCAATTGCCCTGCAGTTATGTTCATCAATGACACTGCTTCCGATCTGACCTTCTACAGTGAAATATCTCTCGACATGCTTCTCAGCTGCAAGCGTCCACTTATAATCGTCATACGTACGGATACTGAATCTGCACGGCTGTGAGAGGTCATGGCTGCCGATCACTCCTGAAGAAAGTTCTGCAATCTCCGTATCCACATCTATGGATTTCACATTGACATTCCTCATGTCGACATACTCCGCTATGTGAGCGGTAATGAGTCTGAGCGTATTGTCGACCTCGACCTTTTCAGCACCCTCAATGTCTGCGGAAATCACTTTCGGCTCGACTACAGGATATGGGATGTCATTGGTGATACATCCAGCAAAAGCCGTTATGGCAAATATTATGTATATAAGTTTCTTCATCCTAAAAATGCACGGTAATTCCCATACTTATGCCCAAGAGGTTAAGGTTGGCCTGAGCCTTCCATGCATTACGTACGCCTACAACACTGCCGTCATCATATGCAGTCATATTGCTGTACGAAAGTTCTGCAAGAGATATGCTTGCCTGTACTGAAACATTGTTCATCGGGAAATAAACAAATCCTGGAGCAAACGCCAGGTTTAACTTTTTCTTGATACTGTATGCAGACGATGATTCTCCGGCATAGAACTGTGACTGAGTCCTGCTCATTGCAAGTATGTAGTCCCAGAATATACCTACTCTTCCCTGATTGTCCAGGCCGACATATGTCCTCTGAAAAACACTGGCACTGAGCGATCTCGACATTGCATTGAGGTTCTCGACAGACATGTCGAGATTACCCAGAAGGTCTGCTGTGGCAGTATCCACCATACCGTTCACATTGACATACTGGAACCTCACACCTACAGCATGATTGTCTGCAAATGAATAGGCCGCTTCCGGTGCCGCCTTGAACAGAGAAGCTTTGGCATTCAGTCCTTGAAGAATGAGCATATAGTCAGAATCATCACTCGAAAAGTCCGCATACATCACAGCCAGGCCGCACTGCCACTCCCCTTTCGGAATGATGAGGCGGTTCTTGAAACGGCGCACCTTTGTAGTATCATTCGGAATGATTTCATCTCCCAGGGAGATTGTCTTCGCCTCCGATGTCTGAGCATAAGAGGCCACGGCAGTCATCATCACAAGAAGAACTGCAGTCAATATATTTCTTGATCTCATCATAGGAAATAGTATGAAAGGCCCACACCCAGTGAGAGCAGATTAACCATAAAACCGGCAGATGTCGAATTGGTGTGTCCGTTGGAAACCTGATTGCGGATCTGATCGGTCCACCTGTAGCTTACGCCGAAGATTCCGACATTCACTTCAGCTGCAAGCCTGTCTGTCAGAAAGAGGACAATGCCCGGATCGACAGCAAGTTCGAGCGCATATGAACGTGAAAATGTCCCCAAGACATACTCATCTCCTGCATTGAAAGCCTTACCCTGCTTGAATGAACCACCCAGGAGAACATCAGCAAACATCGCGATACGCTTTGAATTACCGAGAGGTATGTATGACCTGCAGACTGCGTAAGCACTGAATTTATGCTGAATCTGATAGCAGTCACTTATACTCATCGAAAGGTCAGAGATCGAAAGGTCTGCAGACAACATGTCAAGCATACTCCTATCGTAAGACACTCTGAATCCTACACCCATGTTGTCTCTGAACATATAGAGCATCTTCGGGTCGATGGAAACATTATAGCCATTCGAGTTTATGTCATTGATTACTGCAAATGAGTAATCCTCATTGATATGCTGGGAATATCTGACAGACCCACCGGTCATCCATGTACCTTTCTCGAGGAAAGGAAACGACGGAGAAGCCTCGTATCCCCTGTCATAATGCTGAGCCTCGGCGCCATACGCACCGAGAATCAGAAATAATAATATGATTATTGATTTTCGCATCAGAAATCTTTATTCGTAAACCAGTTCAAATGCATCAAGCCAGAGCTTTGATCCGTTGTTTCCGGTAAAATAATCTCCATACTGTGATGATGCACAAGATACGATGATATGTGTAGGGTAAGACTTAAGATCGTGATAGTCAAGCGGAATAGTATATTCCACCCATTCTGTTGTGGTTGCACTGACCTTATTACCTTTATTAATCTGATAACCGTCATTGTAGATGATGATATCACCGTTGGCGATGGTGCTTGAATCAGTGTAGTAATCTACAAACGTACTCTCGTCAGTGGTATTGACATGAACAGGGCTGTTCTTCGTACCACCGTAAGTCTTGTAGTTCCATGTTCCGATGGCTACCTTGATCTGAGCACGGTCGTAATCATTCTTTGTAAGAGTGATTCCCGGAGGCATTGAATTGATGACATCAATCTTGTCCGTTTCATATCTGCACCATACCTTCAGGGCTGTAGGACGGCTTTGCCATGGACGGCCGAAGTTAACTTTTCCACCCTCCGTACCGACAAGACCGTCGAACTGACCGGTAAAAAGGTTTCCGGCAGCAAGGAAGCCGGCCATTTCGCTTGTCTGAGCACGCACTGACTGTTTTCCATGAACCTTCACATCCTTATCGACATATGTAATCTCGATACCCATGTTAGCAGATCCGTTGACACCGTCCGGTCCCTCACCGTTACCTGATCCCCAGAACATCGATGCACCTTCCTCTACGCCGCAGGCAGGATCATAGAACTTGTAATAAGAAGCTCCTGTGACAAGACTCGCATACTCGAAACTTGCATTTGGAAGGTTCGGTGCAGCATCAGTAGTGAAATTCAGGGCATCTCCAACCTGCTCATCATTGATAAGGAGTGTATATGTATACTCTGTAGATGGAGCAAGACCTTTGATATCAGCCGTCCAGGCACCGTCACCTGCACTTACAGCATCTGCATAAGCCCATGTCTGCCCGTCTGAAGTATAGCCGAACCTGACTGTCGCACCCGCATATTCACCAGCATCGACATCCGCATGAAGGGTAGCATGACCCGCCCAGATCTCGTATGCCGGAGAAGGGGTAAGACCTGTAGAGACAGGCTCAAAGATTATGACATCGTCAATGATCTCTGTAACACGGTCTACAGAAAGAGTGAACTCAAGATCACCGTCCTTGATTGTGTACCTGATATTCATCCTGTAAAGCTTGCCAGGAAGGACATTGGAAATGGTTCCGGACTTTGTGAATTCAGAGCCATCCTTTGCCAAGGTACCTGTGAAAGTCCAGTTGAATGAAGGCTCATCAAGACCTGCTACGATGAAATAGCCCTCTGCACCTGACTTAGACTCATCGTATATGAGCTTTGCAGACTCATCAGAATCAAGGCCGATGGTAAAAGTATAGCCTGCCACGAAGTTTTCTGCAACAGTCTGATCAAATGAGATTGCGGTCACGGCATTGTTCACATCAGCGGCTACGGTTACGGAAGTCACCTGGCCTGCAACGATATCGAACTCATCAGAACCTTTGTAGCTCCTGTTCTCCCATGATGCAGCAGCCGGAGATTCCGAAACAGTTTCACCGGCAATGACATCAACTCGATAAGAATCAGCTGCAAGATATATTTCAGAAGGGATATCCGAATATCTATAAGAGCGTACAAGGCCGCTGAAGTCCGCCTTGTAGATATTTACAACGGCTGTATTTATGAGATGTTCATCACTGATGGCACGTGTGGCAAGTTCAGGAAGACTCATATCCACGCTGAGCATTCCCATTCCGGAGACATTATCCTTCATTTCGGACTTTGTGCATGAAACTGCTGAAAATACAACAGCAGCAACCATCATTGTAAGAATCCTTTTCATGCTCATGTCCTCCTTACTCTACAACCATTGTCACAGGGATCTGCTTTCTGCAACCCTCCTGATCGACAATCGTCATGATGAATGTATGACTTCCCTTATATGCCGTAATAGGTCCCTGGGCAGCACTGAGGTCAAATGCGACATCAGTCTTTCCTACGAGCTCCGAACCATGAGGGAACGGAACCACCTTAAAGATCACGTCATTTTCAGGAAGCGGGCTGATAAGGTCAAGGTCGGTTGCTGATGCAGCTGCTACAGCTGCTGCAAACGCATTGTTGGTAGTGGTGATCTGTACATTGAACTTCTTGATACCACCAGGGATTGTAGCTCTGAGCTTGATAGACATCGTCTTCTGTGATGTAGGAAGGATGACCATGTTTGTCAGGTCTGTGATGCTTGCATCGCAGCCTGCCTCATAGTCAGGAAGGAGGGTGATACCGCCGTCCCCCTTAGGGGCATCCGGATCCTCGCCTATCACAGGCTCTTCACCATCGACGACATTGTTGAGAGTCGAGTCGCTGATAAGATCCTGGATTTCAATATCGAATGTAGCCTGACCCTGCTCGTTCTTCTTCTGTACGAACCTGATCTGACGCCACTGCCTTGCTGCAATACCTGTAAAGGTCTTGGTCATCTTGGCATTCTTGCCGTCAATGTTACCCTGGAACACGACTGTCATCGTATTTCCATCCACAGCAAAATAACCTGCGCTCCTGTCATATGTACCGTCAGCATCAAGCTGGAAATCAAGAGGGTATCCCGCCTTGACCTCAACACTTGTCTTACCTGTTCCGGTCACAGATGCAAGGAACTCGTCGCTGTACGATACGGTCACCTTACACTGTACAAGAGTACATACAAGCTCACCGATTTCAGTAACCGCTCCGGCTGCGATATCAAATTCATGAGTAACTCCATAGATCGGGTTTTCAAATGCAGCATACGGAACTTCGCCGGCCGATGACGCAGCAACAAGCTTATAATGTCCGGCAGGAAGCGAAAGCATGCCGTTATTGTTCACAACTTCAGCATATGACCTGGTGAGCACAAGATCTTCATCTGCATCATAAATGCTGATCGAGTAGTTGTCACCTGCAGCCTCTGCCTTTGTAATTACTGTCTCATCCACCTCAAGAATAAAACCGCCGAATGAGAGATAGCCGTCTTCCTTGATGCTTACAGGAGACTTCTGACATGATGCGGAAAGCATCAGAGCTGCTGCAGCAGCTATAAGAATGATAATTTTCTTCATACTGTATTCCTCCTGTTAATCGTTAAGTTCAAGATCATCCAGACTGATGACCTCAACATTGTTATTGAATGTCACTGAGATGCTTGCTCCGCCGACATTTGTAACATCAAATTCAAAAGTATAGGCAGTCGCCTCATCAAGGAAGCTGTATTCCTTCTCAAATGTCTTTGTGCCTGTCTCGCTCTTGAGAGTACCGGTAAGAGTGAACCTATAACCGTCGACAAAAGCAGCCTTGGTCTCACCCTTGACGAATGTCACAACGTCAGAACCTCCACGCACGATCTTGAACGTGTAATCCTTGTAATAGTTCTTGAAATTGTCTGTGCATGCTACCTTCACTATGGTATTGCTGAGACTTACAGTCACCGGAACCTCAGTGGTCTGACCTCCGTTGATGGCAAATGCGTTGGATCCCGTAAAGAATGGCTTATCGAAACCTTCATCCTCCAGTGCGCCATAAGCTGCTGTCACAGTGTAATTTCCGACCGGAAGAAGTGTTTCCTGATTCCAATCTGTCATCTTACCTCTCCACACAGGTGCGGAAGACTCATCAATAATGGAGATTGTAAAGTCTCCGGCCGATGGCAATGCAGTGTAATCTGAGACACTGCTTCTGGTCTGCTCCACCACATCCGGTCTGCTTGAAATCCGGAAAGACACCTGACCATTGCCGTCAGTCTGACTCTTGGTGCATGATAATGCCACCAGGACAGTCAGAACACTCATGATTGTTTTCAAGTGTTTCATTGGGTTTTGAATCTTATATTAATATCTTATTATTTTGTCAGTTGAACCTTTATTTCGTCGATATAGAACCAGTAGTTTGCATTCGTATTGCTTGCCGAATTATCGGTTGTAAGAATCCATCCCAGGCGCATATATCTGTCTACATTATCTATCGTCACGGTCTTGGATTTCGGAAGGTTCGTATATGAACCGTTTTCCTTATCCAGGTATTCACCCTTTATCACCATAGGTGACAAAGATGTAGGAACCGGATTGGCATATCCACTGCCGGCATACAGTCCTGTAATCTCATCGATCAGATCTCCTTCATTGTCATCCGGATTCGTTATGACATCCTTGGTACTGATACCGAAATAAAGAATCGGTGACTTGTCAGGTCTCGAACCTATCAGAGGATCACGCTCATTCCTGTTGGAGCCGTGCCTGAATGACACAGAAATCTTTACATCCTTTCCCTCCTTGATCATGGAGAGCTGCGGAGTATAAAGTCGGCCCTTATAGTAAGCACCGGCAAGAAGTACATGCTGATATCTACAGCAGATTCGGGCAGAAGTTCCTCCCTGGATTCCAATCCGGACTCCAAACCATCCCGGAAGGCCACATGATGAAAGTTCTGTGATTCCTGTATATGTATCGGAGGCTGTACCGACCGTCGGGTTGTCATGTCCGTCACTAAATGTCGAAATTGATCCGAAATCCTGATACAGCAGATATGGCATGGCAGCAGAAATATCCGAAGTATGAGTTTCCACACCATTCGGAACCGTACCGACTTTTGATGTAACGGTGCTGATGGCATTCTCTGTCTCAAGAACGATGGAAATATTCTGATTGCTGAACTTTGAGTAATCTGCATAATCGGCGAATCTGAATACGACTGTCTCACCCACAGCAATATCTCTGCCGGGATCATACACATATTTATTGGTGCCCGAAGTCGGCCAGACGCAGGTTGAAGGAGCTGTGAACCTGATCAGGTTGACAGGTTCACCGACATTGTTTCCAGTAAGAGTGAACCTGATGACATAAGGATAATCGACGATATCCTTGACTACGAGTCTTACCGGCGTAGAATGGCCCGGCTTCAATTGCTTCGCACAAAGATCTACAGGGTCTATCTTCGCTATCCTGTCGTTTGTGAAGGCCCTGATGGATAATGATTCTCCCGCAGCGAATGTCACAGGAGCAAGGGCAACACAAGCAAAATCATATTCGCCTTCAGATTCCCTTGACATTGTCAACGGCTCTGCCATTGAAAGGACCACTTTGTCCGTGCCGCCTGACTCGTCAAGAGACGGAAGCAGATCCGGATCGGAAAGATCCATCTCAACTTCACCTGCCACTTTTCTGGGGAACACAAGTTCGATCCTAGTGATGCTCTCTCCGTTCATTATGGAATTATCCTCCGGAAGATAGAATCTGAACTGATGCATCATCCTGTGCATCTGCATTGACATTCCTGAATGATCTTCCACTTCCTGAAGAGCAGTAAGGGCTCCGTGCTTCACAGGTTCAGCAATCATGATATCCGCACCGCCACTCACCTTGCCATCCTGTAAAGCAGGCAGCGTGAAGGTTGCTTTTGTACCTGAAACCGACTCAGGAAGCGGATAGCTGCAGAAATACGTATAATCATCCTCCGGCATTGAACTGGAAAGTGTTGAAGTGAAATATCCTGACCTTCCGTCAATGCCGTATGTCTTGAAAACCTGTTCAGATAGGGTAAATGTGCCGGCAGAATTCCTTGCCCACAAAGCAAGTTCATCATTTGCCGACCAGACGGCAGAAAGACCGTTCTGGAGCATCTCCGTACGCGTATTGTTTCCACCCACATAGAAGCCCACTTCCTGAGGGCCCGAATGCAGTTCCTGTATATCTGCCTGACAGGCAGAAAATATCAATGCAATAACAAAGACAAAGTGCGCACGGATCAAATTAATCCTCGTTTGTCTCATTTGGTTAAAAATCTTACAATCTTGCAAAGATAGGTATTTTGAAAGAAAAAACAAATTGAGGCAGTTGAAGGCTGTTGCAAGAAAAAAGCTGTCAATATTCACCAAAAATTTGTACCTTTGTGCGATTATGGCTTTTTAGAAAAATATGGCGACAGATAATATAAATCAGACTAGTTACGGCGACGATAACATCAGGACGCTTGAAGGCGTGGAGCACATCCGTCTCAGGCCAGGTATGTATATCGGAACCCTTGGAAAGGGAGATGATCCTGCAGACGGTATATACGTGCTGCTCAAGGAAGTTGTGGACAACTCGATCGACGAGTTCTCTGCAGGTTTCGGAAAGCAGATTCAGATAGGAGTTACAGAGAAGGAGGTTACAGTAAGAGACTTCGGACGAGGGATTCCCCTCAACTCCGTAGTCAAGGCGGTGAGCATCCTCAATACCGGAGGTAAATACGACTCGAAAGGTTATAAGAAATCAGTAGGCTTGAATGGTGTAGGTCTGAAGGCGGTGAATGCTCTTTCGTCTTATTTCTATGTTGAGGCTTACCGTGACGGCATGTGCTCATATGCTGAGTTTGCAGCTGGAAAGCTTGTAAACGACGGCATGAAGGAAACAAAGGAAAAGAACGGAACATACGTAAAGTTCACTCCGGATGAAAACCTTTTCGTTGACTACTCGTACAACATAGAGTTCGTGGAGTCAATGATCAAGAACTATTCTTACCTCAAGAAAGGTCTGACTCTCAACCTCAACGGTACGCCATACATTTCAAAGAACGGACTTCTTGACCTGATCAACGAAAAGATGTCGGAAGACCCTTTCTACGCACCTATCCACATCGCGGGAGAAGACATAGAGATCGTAATCACCCACGGCAACAGCTACGGTGAGAACATCACCTCATTCGTGAACGGTCAGAACACACGCGACGGCGGTACCCACCTCGTAGCTGTAAGAGAGGCTATCTCAAAGACACTCAAGGAGTTCTTCAAGATTTATGCAAAAAAGGACTTCGCACCTGAGGATATCCGTCAGGGCATCATCGGAGCCATCAGCATCCAGATCCAGGAACCTATCTTCGCCAACCAGGCAAAGACCAAGCTCGGATCCACATACATGTGGAATCAGGTCATAGAGAACGAAGACGGAACACACGGATACGACGTCGGTCCGACAATCAGAAGTTTCGTGAACGACTTTGTAAAGACAAATCTGGACAATTATCTCCACATGCATAAGGAGATCATTCCTGCCCTTCAGGCGAAGATCGTATCTTCAGAAAAGGAGCGCCAGGAGATATCATCGATCCAGAAGAAGACAAAGGAACGCAATAAGCGTACAAGCGTATATAACAAGAAACTGCGCGACTGCAAATATCACCTCAAGGACAAGCTTCCTGCAGGCAAGGAGGAGCTTCGCGAGCAGACCAGCATCTTCATCACCGAGGGAGACTCTGCAAGCGGAACCATCACAAAGGCCCGCAACGCCGAGACCCAGGCAGTATTCTCACTGCGAGGAAAGCCTATCAACTCATACAAGGAAAGCCGCAAGAAGATTGCTGAGAATGAGGAACTTAACCTTCTCATCAACGCCCTTGGCCTCGAGGAGGACATCGACGACCTCCGCTACAACAAGATCATCGTCGCAACCGATGCCGATGACGACGGAATGCACATCCGCATGCTGGTACTTACATTCTTCATGAAGTATCACCCTGACCTCATCAGACGAGGACATGTGTATATCCTTCAGACACCGCTCTTCAGAGTAAAGAACAAGAGCGAGGTACGTTACTGCTACAGCCAGGAAGAGAAGGAAAAGGCAATCAGGGAACTCAAGACCAAGGTAGAGATAACACGATTCAAAGGTCTTGGAGAGATCTCATGGGACGAGTTCACCGGATTCATCGGCAAGAACATGCGTCTGGACAAGGTAAGACTGAGCGACGAGGAGCCTCTCGCTGACATCATGGAGTTCTATATGGGTGAAAACACCATCGACAGACAGATCTTCATCAGCAGAAACCTCAGAAGCGCACAGGAATTGGAAGATGTAAATATTTAATCACATGTGGAAGAATTTCTGCGGATGGCTGCTCCGCACATTGGGTTGGACCGCGGTTGACCCTGTAGCCCCTGAAGACAAATGCATCATTCTCGGTGTACCACACACATCGATCTGGGACTTTGTCATCTCATACCTATATTATACATCAGTAGGCGGAAAGCCGTACTGCATGGTAAAAGGAGAATTCTTCTGGGGTCCTCTCGGATGGCTGCTCCGCAAGATGGGTGGCGTTCCTGTCGACAGAAAGAGAGGCGGAAATGCAGCATTGAGCGTGATCAAGGAAATGAAGGCCACACCGGTCATTCATCTCGCTCTCGCACCGGAAGGCACACGCAAGCCGGTAAAGCGATGGAAGACAGGCTTCCACACAATTGCACGTCAGGTCGGATGCCCGGTTTACATGGGATATTTCGATTGGGGTACAAAACGCATCAGCCGTGGCCAGAAAGTTGAACTGACTGACGATGCCAAGGCTGACATGGCTCGCATCCAGGCCCTCTATGAGGAGATGCACCTGACAGGCAAGCACCCTGAGATGTACATTACCCACTAAAACCTACAATAAATTATGATTCAATTGTACAAGCGCATGAAGAGGATGAGGGAGAAATACGTGGACACCCTCGCCAAACTGTATGAGTACGCTACAACCGTGTACTCAAAGAATCAGTACACACAATGGTATGACACAAAAGAAGGTGGATATACTTACAGTTCATTCAAGGCAAAATGCGACGGTCTGTCTAAGAAACTGACCCAGTACGGCATCGGCGCCGGAGACAAGGTGGCTATCCTTTCGCAGAGCATGCCTAACTGGTCTGTAGCTTTCTTCAGCACCGTAAATTTCGGTAGAATATCTATTCCTATCCTCCCTGACAGCTCTGAAAATGAGGTGACCAACATCATCAACCACTCTGAATCGAAGGTAATCTTCGTATCTGAGAGACTCAAGGGCAAGCTCAGCAAGGAAGTGATCGACAAGATGACTCTTGTCATCAACCTTGATAACTTTGAAGTGCTCAAGGAAGATGAGGAGAAGTTCACATGCGACGGAAGAACAGCCAATCCTACTCCGGAGGACATCGCTACAATCATTTATACATCCGGCACTACCGGAAGCGCAAAGGGAGTGGTGCTGAGCCACCGCAACCTCGCATCGAACGTCATCACATGCTACCACGCATGCAAGAGAACAGAAAAGGACAGATGGATGTCTATCCTTCCTATGGCCCACACTCTTGAGATGACCCTCGGTATGCTCTACCCCATGTACTGTGGTGCGTCAGTATACTATCTCCAGAAACCGCCGGTACCATCTATCCTGATGAAGGCGCTGAAGATAGTGAAGCCGACTACAATGCTGACTGTACCGATGATCATCGAGAAGGTCTACAAAGGCAGCGTACTTCCAACAATCAAGAAGAGCCGTACCCTCTCATGGATGAACGAGCACATGAACGGCCTTATGTGCCGCATCATCGGAATGAAGCTCAAGGCGACATTCGGAGGACATGTGACATTCTACGGAATCGGTGGTGCAAAGCTTGATCCGGAGGTTGAAAGCTTCCTGCTCAAGGCAAAGTTCCCATATGCCATCGGATACGGACTTACAGAGACTTCCCCACTCCTCGGCTATGCAATGCACGGATGGAGAACTGTGGGATCGCTCGGTTATCCTGTATACAATGTACAGCTTAAGCTGCACAACATAAACCCTGAGACAGGTGAAGGAGAAATCGTAGCTAAGGGTCCGAATGTAATGCTCGGATATTACAAGGACCCTGTACGCACCAAGAGCGTATTTACAGAAGACGGCTGGTTCCGAACCAGCGACATCGCCGTACAGGACGAGAAGGGACGCTTCTACATCAAGGGACGTAACAGCAACATGATTCTTGGTCCATCCGGAGAGAACATTTATCCTGAGGAGATCGAGAACGTGATCAACAATGTAGAAGGTGTAAGCGAGTCTATCGTCGTTGAAAGAAACGGACGACTCGTAGCCCTCATCCAGCCTGTAGAAAACTTCATCGAATGGGATAAGGAAGGCGAAGACAAGATGTACGAGAAGCTCGACGCATGGAAATCGAAGGTGCTCAGCATGGTCAACAGAAATGTGAACAAATCTTCACAGGTAAGCTCTGTAGAGGTCATGAAGGAGCCTTTTGAAAAGACTGCGACTCAGAAGATCCGCCGCTTCAAGTACAAGGACAGCGCGCCTACTGTAGAGGAAGCATCAAAGAAGGAAGAATAAATTTTTTCCTGAAAATACGGCTTTTACACCAAATTTGTATAGGACGTTTCATACTCATTAAAATTAGTGGTTATGAAACGTCTTTATTTAATTTATGGAGCCTCGGCTCTGGCTGCGACACTTATAGCAGCACCATTGAGCGTAAATGCCCAGGAAAACGGCAACAGGGATGTATCTGGTGGAATAGTACGAGGTCCATATGAGACCAACTCAATCGGAGACAATTGGTTCGTCGGAATCGGAGGCGGTATCAACATGTTGTTGAATGACGGATATGACGTCAAGATAGGACCAAGTCTGGATGTGAATTTCGGAAAATGGTTCACACCATCGATAGGAATGCGAGCAGGCTATCAGGGTCTGAATTTCAATTCTGTCAAGAACGGCAATACCGACAAGTACGGATACATGTATATTCACGGCGATTTCCTGTGGAACATATCAAATGCATTGAGCGGATACAAGGAAACCAGATTCTGGAACTTTGTACCATACCTGCACGCCGGTTTCTTCCGATCATTCATAGGCAGCGGTTCCGACTTTGCTGACAATGAATTTGCTGCGGGTGCCGGTCTTCTTCACAATCTCAGAATCACCGACAGACTTGATGCCATCATCGACATGAGAGCTACAGTCGTCAGGGGCAGCGTACACGGTTCTTCCGGTCCGGCAGTACTCCCATCGGTAACAGCAGGAGTCGCATATGATCTTGGATGGCCGAATTTTGTCAGGACCTCTACAGTTCTCGACGCAGTTGAGACTGCCAATGCAGAAAAGACTGCAATACTTGAAGTTGCAATCCTGGCACTTGAATCAGCAAATGCAGCTCTGGAAACAGAGAACATGAACCTCAAGAAGAAGAGCAACGACCTCAACAAGACTGTCACAATCCTGCAGAAAGCTGAAGCCTCATATGAGAGTGATCTCATTGAAATGCAGCCAATTACAGTATACTTCAGTATAGGTCAGGCAGTGCTGGGTCAGCTTGAACTCGAGCATCTCGACTTCTATGCAAGAAATATAATTGAAAAGGTCAATTCAGACCCTCAGGTTTCAATCGTGGTCATGGGTTCGGCGGACAGCAATACCGGCACTGCCAGGAGAAACCAATATCTCAGCGAGGAAAGAGGAAAGTACATCGTCAACCTTCTTTCGGACAAATATGGAATAGACGCTGACAGAGTGATCGTCAGATCTGAAGTCGTCAAAGCTAAATCAAATCCGGATATGGAAAGAGCTGTGATCATTTCATTCAACTAGGAATTATCGGTCATTTTAAAACAGCAGGCAGGGCATTTGTTTCCTGTCTGCTGTTTTTGTTTATCATCAGTTCATTTTCGACAAAAAAATTATTTTGTTTTATAAAAAATAGCTATATTTGCATTTATGTAGTGTACTATGTACCTACGGATGTTTGAAATTAAGTTTTATAAATAAGTTTAATTATCAGTAGTTATGAAAACAATGAAAATCTTTATGGGAGCTATGGCTCTCGCGATTGTTTCAATGGTTGCTGCTCCTGCTGTAAACGCACAGGAGAACAAGGATGCTGACGGCAAGACTATCCGTCACCCTTACCTTACAAACGGCCTTTGGGACAATTGGTTCGTAGGCGCAGGCGCCGGCATGAACTTCTTCTATGACAACCTCGTATGGCAGAGCGGTTTCGCTGTTGACGTAAACGTAGGTAAGTGGGTTACTCCATCAGTAGGTGTACGCGCAGGTTTCAACGGCCTTAGAGGAGGTTTCGGTGGTCACAACTTCGGTTATATCCACGGTGACGCTATGTGGAACATCTCAAACTCTATCGGAGGTTACAAGGAGTCACGTTTCTGGGACTTCGTTCCTTACGCTCACGCTGGTCTCATGATCGACAACGGTAGAGAGCTTTGCGTAGGTGCAGGTCTCCTCAACGTTATCCGTCTTTCAAAGAGACTCGACCTTACTCTCGACGTTCGCGGAACAGTTCTTAGAAATCAGGGTCCTGCAGGTTACATCACTACAACTCTTGGTGTAAGCGTTAACCTTGGTAAGACTGACTGGACTCGCGCTTCTGAGTACCACAACCCAACTGACCTCGACAAGATTTCTGCAGCTGAGGCTGCAGCTGCAGCTCTTACTGCTGCTAACGCTGCTCTTGCTGCTGACAAGGCTAACCTTGAGAAGGACAACGACGCTCTCGAGACTGAGAACGCTAAGCTTCAGAATGCCGTTAAGGAGGCTGCTGAGAACGGAAACGGTCTTAAGGAGGTAGGTCCTGCTTCATTCTTCTTCGAGATCGGTAAGACTGAGCTCAGCGCTAAGGAGCTCAAGCACCTCGACTTCTACCTTGCAAACGTTCTTCCTAACGTGAAGGGTGGTAAGGCTACTGTAGTTACTGGTACAGCTGACAGCAACACAGGTTATGCTAAGCGTAACGAGTACCTCAGCAAGAAGCGTGCAGAGTACATGATCAACCTCCTCAAGGAGAAGGGTATTGCAACTGAGAACATCGTTGTAAAGAACGCTGTTGTTAAGGCTGCAAACGGTCAGGCTGCATTCGACAGAGCTGTAGTAGTATCATTCGAGTAATTATACGATAAAATACTTGCGGAAGACGTTCCATATTCTGGAACGTCTTCTTTTTTTTAGTATCTTTGCCATCCGTTAGAATTTCAAAAAGTAATATTATGACTAAGATCGGTACCACATTCACAAAATCAGGAAAAAAAGCAGTCCTCTGCGGATCCGGCGAGCTCGGAAAAGAAGTTGCATTGGAACTCCAGCGTTATGGAGTGGAAGTTGTCGCTCTTGACAAATATGCCAATGCACCGGCAATGCATATCGCACATAGAAACCATGTTCTCTCAATGCTTGATGGAGACGCACTTGAGGCCGTAATCAAGGAAGAGAACCCTGATTATATAATCCCTGAAATTGAGGCTATCGCGACTGACAGACTAGTAAAGCTTGAAGAAGAAGGATACAACGTGATCCCTACTGCGAAGGCAACCAGACTGACAATGAACAGAGAGGGAATCCGCAGACTTGCAGCCGAGACACTGGGTCTTCCTACGTCGCATTACAAATTTGCTGAGACACGCGAGGAATTCGACACTGCTGTAGCCGAAATCGGTATTCCATGCGTCGTAAAGCCTGTAATGAGTTCTTCAGGTCATGGTCAGAGTACCATCAAATGTAAAGAAGATATCGACAAGGCCTGGAAGATCTCCCAGGAAGGCGGACGTGCAGGAAGCGGCAAGGTAATCGTTGAAGGCTTTGTCAAATTCGATTATGAGATTACCCTTCTTACAGTACGTCATTGCGGAGGTACAACATTCGTGAAGCCGGTAGGACACCATCAGGTTGACGGAGATTATCGCGAGTCATGGCAGCCGCAGCCGATGTCGTCTGTAGCCGTTCAGAAGGCTGAAGCCATCGCCAAGGCAATTACAGATGCCCTCGGTGGATATGGTATCTTCGGAGTAGAACTTTTCATCAAGGGCGAAGAGGTGATCTTCAGCGAAGTTTCCCCAAGACCTCATGATACAGGTATGGTGACAATGATATCACAGGACATGTCAGAGTTTGCTCTCCACGCACGTGCGATCCTCGGACTTCCTGTACCTGAAATCAAGTTCTACGGTCCGTCTGCATCGAAAGCAATCGTTGTTGAGGGAAATACAAAGGAGTACGAATTCTGCAACCTTGACAAGGTTCTTGAAGAGCCGGGTGTACAGATCCGTCTGTTCGGTAAGCCTGAGATTGTGGGACACCGCCGCGTAGGAGTCATCCTCGCGACAGCCGACACAGTAGAAGAGGCTCTCGCAAAAGCTGAAAGAGCATACGCAAAACTCGAAGTTAAAGTTTACTAGAAACGGCTTAAGGTCCAATCAGCCTTAATCTTGTCGATTATCGCACATACAAGCTTATAAGCACGGCTTTCTTCAGTATAATCTGCTGGGACAATGAAGTTTACACGATGTTGTCTCAGCAGTTTTCTTGCGACATAGACCTTCTTCTTGATTTCAGGATTATATACGGCGATGGAATTGCCGCCGAACATCTTGACAATCTTCATACATGGGACATCGGTCTCTCCGTCTCCGAAATAGATCATATGAGGGAAAGGTATCCTTTTGTTATCCTCAGCCTGACTTTCATTGACTTTCTTGTTGTCCCGAACGCTGAGGATACCTTTATTTATCTTGAACAGAAACTGAGTCTTGGCAGTATAGTCTACAGCTACTCCAGGCCATTCTGCTTCACCTTGTTCATTATATATGAAAGAGCAAGCGAAGATTCTCTTGAATTCATCCGCAATTTCTGTTCCTTCAATCATCTCCGCCAGTCCGGAAGAGTTGATATAATGCTCCACCTTCACTCCCCTTTCCTTGCCATAGGCATTGACAAGAGAGAACCACTCCTTCACACCTTTGAAGAGTTCCACAGATGCGCCGAAGGTTCTGAAATCTTCCCGGCGGAGTTTGATGTCCGCCTTGCGGGCTTCGTCAAACATGAGCTTCATGTAGCTTAAGATATTGCTCGCATCCTGACCTAGCGCGATGTTATCGCTCTCTGTCCAGAACTCTTTAGGAGACTTTCCTATTGCCTGGATAAATCCGAACTCCTGCATATTGCCTGGAGAGAGTGTGCCGTCAAAGTCATATACGAGGGCAACGATAGGTTTTTTTCTCATAAGTCACCACATTTAAGGTCCTTTCACCACAAATATAATGAATAATACGTGCGCGTATGCATTTTGTATTACTTTTACGACCGAAAAAACTTAAATCTGACAAAATAAAATGAAACATTACTTTACCAGACTTCAGGAGACTATGACTTCTAATTGGGAGCGTCCTGCTCTCGGCAACTATCGCGGAGAAGTTTTCACTTACGGAAACGTTGCTACAGAAATTGCTAAACTTCATGTTCTCTATGAAGCCATCGGACTTAAGAAGGGTGACAAGGTTGCTCTCTGCGCAAAGAACTCTGCACGTTGGGGTATCGCTTTCTTCTCAGCCAACACATATGAGGCTGTTGTGGTGCCTATCCTCGCAGACTTCCATCCAGACAGCGTAAACACTCTTGTTGACCATTCTGAAAGTACAGTTCTCTTTACTGATACTGACATCTGGAACAAGCTTGACATCGAAAAGATGCCGCAGATAAAGGCAGTTGTTTCTACTGCAGACTTCAAGCTTCTCTACGCAGCTGACGAGAAGATCAGCAAGGCGAACGAGGATCTTCAGAGCCTTTTCGACGCAAAGTACCCTAAGGGATTCTCAGCATCAGATATTTCATATCCTACAGACAATGACAAGGATCTTGCAATCATCAACTATACATCTGGTACAACAAGTGTCCCTAAGGGTGTGATGCTGCGTTATGAGTGCGTCAGCGCAAACGTTACATTCGGTCTTAAGAGACTTCCTACCCAGCCTGATGATACAATCGTATCAATGCTCCCTATGGCGCATATGTACGGTATGATGTTTGAGCTCATCTACCCTCTCTGTGGTGGCGTTTCAATCTATTACCTCGGCAAGACCCCTACTCCAGCCCTCCTTCTCGGTGCGATGGCAGAGATCAAGCCTTACCTCGTGATTACAGTTCCTCTTGTCATGGAGAAGATCTTCAAGAGCAAGGTTGCCCCTATCGTGAAGAAGCCTGCCATGAAGGTTCTATGCGCTATCCCTGGTCTCAATCAGGTTATCTTCAAGAAGGTACGTACATCTCTCCTTGGTGCATTCGGAGGAAGAGTTCGTGAGATCGTGATGGGTGGTGCAGCGCTTAACCCTGAGGTTGAGTCATGGTTCAAGAAGTTCAAGCTCCCATTCACAGTAGGCTACGGTATGACAGAGGCCGCACCTCTTATGGCATATGAGGATTGGTGGGACTTCGCTCCTAAATCATGCGGAAAAGCTATTGACACTATAGAGGTACGTATCGATTCAGAGGATCCATATAACAAGGTAGGTGAAATCCAGGCTCGTGGTACAAACATCATGAGCGGATACTTCAAGAATGAGGAGGCTACAAATGCTGCATTTACAGCTGACGGCTGGATGCGCACAGGCGACCTCGGACTTCTTGACAAGAAGGGCAACATCTTCATCAAGGGCCGCAGCAAGAACATGATTCTTTCAGCAAAAGGTCAGAACATCTACCCGGAGGAAATCGAGGCTGCTGTAAACAACCAGCCATATGTGATCGAATCAGTTGTCATCGACAGAGGCGCAAGACTCGTTGCTCTTGTTTACACTGACAGCGAAAAGATGAAGGCTGAGGCTGTGGATGTAGAGGAGTTCAAGAAGTCTATCATGACAGAGGTGAACAAGGCAATGCCTGCTTACAGCAAGATCAACATCGTGGAGATCATGGACCAGCCGTTCGAGAAGACTCCTAAGATGAGTATCAAGAGATTTATGTACAAATAATGTCACAAGGACTGACGAAATGGCAGTCTTTTGATATTGGAACATAATTTGACTATATGAGGTCGTCCCGTCAGGACGACCTTTTTTATTGAAATGATATAAAACGATATAAGTTATGGCTACAACAGGTAAGATTGGAGTTACTACCGAGAACATTTTCCCGGTCATCAAGAAATTTCTTTATTCAGATCATGAGATCTTCCTCAGAGAGCTTGTGGCAAACGCTGTGGATGCAACACAGAAGATGAAAGCCCTTGCAGCTTCCGGTGAATTCAACGGTGAATTGGGGGAACTCTCCGTACGCGTAGAACTCGATGAAAGCAACAAGACCCTCAAGGTGATAGACAGCGGTATCGGTATGACAGCTGAGGAGGTTGACAAGTACATCAATCAGATTGCGTTTTCAAGTGCCGGCGAGTTCCTTGAGAAATATAAGGATCAGCTCAGCAGCATAATAGGACACTTCGGTCTCGGATTCTACTCAGCATTCATGGTAGCTGAGAAGGTTACCATCGAGACACTCTCATGGAAGGAAGGAGCCAAGGCTGTCAGATGGTCATGCGACGGTTCTCCTGAATATGAGATGACTGAGTGCGCCAAAGAAGAGAGAGGTACAGTCATCACACTCCACATCGCAGATGACGAAAAGGAGTATGCTCAGAAGAACAGGATCACTGGTCTTCTCAACAAATACTGCAAGTTCATGCCGGTCCCTGTGATTTTCGGTAAGGATGATGTGATAAACAAGACTGAGCCGCTTTGGACACGTAAGCCTGCCGACCTTAAGGAGGAGGATTACAACAAGTTCTACAAGGCGCTTTATCCGATGGCAGACGAACCGCTGTTCCACATCCATCTTAATGTGGACTATCCGTTCAACCTTACAGGTATCCTCTACTTCCCTAAGATCAAGAACAATGTAGAGATATCCCGCAACAAGATCCAGCTGTACTGCAACCAGATGTTCGTTACAGATTCTGTAGACAACATCGTGCCTGATTTCCTCACATTGCTCCACGGAGTGATCGACTCTCCGGACATTCCTCTTAACGTTTCGAGAAGCTACCTCCAGAGCGATGCAAACGTAAAGAAGATCTCTACATATATTACAAAGAAGGTCGCTGACCGTCTCGATGAGATCTTCAGAAACGAGCGTGAGCAGCTCGAGGAGAAGTGGGACAACCTCAAGATCTTCATTGAATACGGTATGCTTTCAGACGAGAAGTTCTGCGAACGCGCCATGAAGTTCTGCCTGCTCAAGAACACTGAGGGCAAGTATTTCAGCATCGAGGATTATAAGAAGAGCATTGAAGAGAATCAGACTGACATGGACAAGAAGGTCGTATTCCTTTATGCTACAGATGCAGAAAGCCAGTACACATTCATTGAGGCCGCAAAATCGAAGGGCTACGATGTGCTCGTGATGGATTGCCAGCTCGACAGCCATTTTGTCAATCTCCTCGAGACAAAGGTTGAGAATGCACGATTTGCAAGAGTGGACTCTGACAGTATCGACAACCTCATTCCTAAGGAAGAGAAGGCAAAACCGATCTTGACAGAGGCAGAGGAGGAGGATCTTTCAGTCATCTTCCAGACTGTCCTTCCAAAGGAAAACCAATATTTTGTACAGGCAGAGAACCTTGGAGCAAATTCCGCTCCTATCCTCATCACACAGAGTGAGTTCATGCGTCGCTATCGCGAGATGTCAGCTATGGGTGGAGGTATGAACTTCTACGGTGAGATGCCGGCCATGTACAACATTACAGTAAACATGGAGAACCCTCTCATCGCACGCATCCTGGACTCTAAGACTGCAGATGTGGCACCGGCTCAGATCATTCCGGATGCGTCTGAAGATGCATCAGAGGATGTAAAGAGAACCGTGACTGAAGCGAAGGCTACTGCTGCTGCCGCTCACAGAGCCGACCTTGAGGCATTTGCTGGTGACAATGAGATCCTCAAGCAGATAACAGACCTCGCTCTTCTTGCCAACGGTATGCTTAAAGGAAAAGACCTCAGCGACTTCATTGCTCGAAGTGCCAAGGTCGTAGAAGATGCATATCTGAAATAAACAGAATTAAACGCTACTGTTTAATAAGATTGAGGAATTCGTTGCGGGTACGCTCGTCGCGAAGGAAAATACCGCTGAAGGCCGATGTGGTTGTCACCGCATTGGCCTTTTGCACTCCTCTGAGGGTCATGCATGTGTGCGATGCCTCGATTACCACTGCCACACCGAGAGGCTGAAGCGTCTCCTGGATACAGTCACGGATCTGAGTGGTCAGTCTTTCCTGCACCTGCAGACGTCTTGCAAACGTTTCCACAACACGGGCTATCTTGCTCAATCCTGTTATTGTTCCGTTCGGAATATATGCGACATGGGCCTTGCCTATGAACGGCATCACATGATGCTCGCATGTAGAATACAGTTCGATATCCTTTACAAGTACCATCTGCTGGTATTCTTCCTTGAACATTGCGCTGCGAAGTATCTCTGCTCCGTCCTGATGGGCTCCATGTGTCAGGAACTGAAGCGCCTTTGCAACACGTTCGGGAGTCTTCACAAGTCCTTCGCGCTCAGGATCTTCTCCTAAAAGACGCAGTATCTCTCTATAATGTTCAGCTATGGCTGCAGTGGTCTGGTCGTCGTATCTTTCTTCCTTTATATATGCCATGTAAATAAAATTTGGTACAAAAATAGCAAAAAGAAACGCATTATAAATTTTTTTATCTATATTTGCCGCCCCTTTTGGGAGAAGGATAGCTTAAATATTGATTATTAACAATTTAAACTTATAGAACTATGTATTGGACACTTGAACTTGCATCCAAGCTTGAGGACGCTCCATGGCCAGCAACCAAGGAAGAGCTGATCGACTACGCGACACGCTCAGGAGCTTGGGCAGAGGTTGTAGAGAACCTTGAGGAGCTCGAGGACGATGGCGAGATCTACGAGAGCATCGAAGACATCTGGCCAGATTATCCTACAAAGGACGATTTCTTCTTTAACGAGGAGGAATATTAGTAGAGTAACTTACTGTAAATCAAACAATTAAACATCGTGATTGGGCAGCCATAAGGCTGTCCAATCGTCGTTTTACGGCATTTAAACGCCTTTTACAGGATTCAAAGTTACCCATTAATTTATCCAGTACTACTCTTCGATAGATTGAAGAAGAGGAGTAGTTCTTAGTAACGTCCACTCCCAAATAGCGCACTTAAAATGCGTGCCTCCCTAGAGCCCTTGTGAAAAATAACCAAATTCATTATAAAAATAATATTATATAAATTTTATAAGTGTCTCGGTTATTTTTCACCCGAACTGTCCTCAATCCATCAAGATAAACTTATCACAAATCTTGCCCTGACCCTTCATAAACTTATTGAACTCTCTGGTAGAAAATCCAAACTCGTCCCTAAGCCATCTTGAACACTCACTCTTCGACTTAAACCCCTTTAATTCACCAGTCTCAAGGTTCCTGAGTGTTACAATCTCCCATTTTCTACCTCCCTTCTTTCCATTAATAGTGTTAATTAATTTGCGATCGACATTTTCTTTGAAAGACTTTGTTTTGAACATCTCTATACCTACAAAATCTGTAGAAAAATCAATACTATCATACATCTTATCTCCCTCCCACATATCCATAGACTTCAGCACATCTATAAACTCTGGGAGATAATCCATTCTAAAAATTAGCCTGTTATAAAAATTCGGTCTCATGAGTTCTTCTATATAAGCATTTAAGAACTCTTGGGTAAACTCATTCTTCATCCTTGCGAACTGATCTTCAAATTTTTCATTTAGCATTTCAGCACCTTCAAAGACCTTTATTCCTCGCAGCCCTGCTTCAATTTTACAATATGTAACCATCGCCTTTACATATTTAAATGACCTGCGAACTGTTCCGAAGTACGAGATAACTTCCTTTAAATCAAGATTTTGATTCCTGATATACTTGCACATTCTTATAGTCTTACGTGCATTTGTCTTGTCGTAATATGGGATACTCTGGAACAATTCCTCATACTCCATTCGTTCTATCATCTCCCAGACGCTTTCTGGACAGTTGAGTAGATATCTTATAAGTGTTTTTTCCTCACGCATTCTTTTGACAGTCTTATCTGTTTGAAGAACGATCTCACCGTAAGTTTTAATCTCTACTTCCTTATAAGGCAACAACCTGAACAGGTCAACGGAATAAGGAGTATGGATGTTATTTTCATTTACAACATTTCCTATGATAAGCCTATTAATCTTTTCCTTTCCTATGCTCTTCACATGATTGACATCATAAATACTAGTCATTTCTGCTGCAAGCACGTTTACAACTAAATCATTATATCTTGTGTAAGTTGTTAGATATTTAAACGCATTTGTGAGAGTCTCCATTTCTTTCATACTCAAACTGTTTGACCACTTCTTGTATGATGTATAGAATAAATGTAGACATATTTGTTTGGCATCCCTTGGACGACCTATCGACTGAACTATAAAATCAAAACTTGACCCTTCGTCCAGAAAGAATACAATATGTACGCGCTTTTCATTCTTAACCTCAACTCCACATCCCATATATTTGGTAGCAAGAGTTATATTGCGAATCAGCTTATTGTTCTCAAGTATCGAGACTACACCCTTATCTGAAACATTATTTGAGTTGAATAAGGTGGTCCCTTTCTCAAGACCATAAGCCTTCCAATGCTTTTGTTTCTTATTAGAGAACACAATAACCTTCTCGCCTTTCTCTTCTAGTTCCTTTACAAACTTTACCATATATGTATATAGGGCAGCCGGTCTGCTGTCTTCGCCTTTGGGACAAAGCGGATACTGAAATACCTCTAATCTCTGCTGCTGCTCTTTTTCAAAAGTTAGTTTCTCAAAAGGAAATAATGAAAAATCAGATTTAGGAGTCGCAGACATGAATATTACCTTTCCTGCCTTGTTCAGATACTCCAAAATATCACGGGTAATTTCGCGTCGAAGCGTAATATATTCTTCCAAAAGGTGGCTTTCATCTACAATTAGCGTATACTCGGAAAGATCGATTTTCATATCCTCAATATTTTTGACGAAGCCTTCCATCGTGGTATGAATCTGCCCCTCACGCTTAATTTTATCTTGACTTTTATACGTATTCTGTTCTATACCTTGCTTCTTTCCTTCCATTAAAGCTTTGGTCATCTGAAGCAGAATTGCCTTCTTGGCTTTGATAATCACAACTGTTTCAAACAGTTTGTCATCTTCCTGGAAAACAAGCTCCCTATCACGCAAAAGTCCTTTTACAAACTCGGTCTTTCCCGTGTTTGTATTTGACTGAATATAGTAATATTTCCCGGTAAGTTTCTCAAAATCAACAATATCACTCAAGTATTCATCTTGTTTCAAGATACGTCTATTCTCTTCTGAATGAAAGAGCATACGTTCAACTTCCTGCCTATATTTTCCACGTATAGTTCCATTCTTTGCCATACAACGCATCTGCTGATAAATCTCATCTGCATTGCTAAATTTCTTTGTAAGCCACTTACCTGCTTTCTCTAAATCCTTTTTAAAATGAAAGTACGCAGCAGCAGCAATTACAGTTCGTGCATCAAATCCGGACCAACCTAAAATGGTAAATTTTTTATCGACTGTTGTTATACCATTACCTTCAATATGGGTAGATTTTCGGTACGTTCTCCTCGAATCAACAGAGGTAAACAGCATAGGGAAATCCTTAAATAACTGAATGGTATCAGGTCCTGATATCTCTAGTTGAGTACAATCATTATTCCATTTATATTCAGAATGATTGAGAAATAATTTCTGATGGGCATGCTGATGATCATCTAGCGCACCTTCATAATTCCTTAAGTCTAATCCGATTGCCTTCTTTACAGCTTCAGCAAAGTATGCTGAATAAACAAGCATCATACTATTGTATGATTTTTCATCAACAACCTTCGAATCATACACAAACACATGTAGGTTATGACTGTAAGAGAAATTCATAGCCAATAAGTTGGGCATATATTGACTTGCTATCTTCTCAAAGTTTTCGTAGATGACTAATTCCTGACCACTCAGAGCAGGAATCTTATTGAACTGGTCAATATCGATTATAATCACACCTTCATGCTTGAATGGTCTTGCTCCCAATTTATCGGAGATGTATGGCAGAATACATCCGGACATTCCTTTTTCTCTACCTTTAAATTCAAAGGAAGCACATCTATCAAGAATATCCTTCAACTTCATAGGATATAGCACGCTCTTCTTACTAGCATACATACCTTGGGGACAATATGAAATTCTTGGATTGATACCAGTCTTTGTTACTTCAGCTTCCATTTTGGCAATATTGAATAGGTGTAAGACAAATGTACGCATTCTTGACAGCATTTCATAAAAATAAAGACCGTAACACATTTCTGTATTACGGTCACATGCCTTTACTTTCTTATGCTGCTATGCCGCATGTTCCAGTCTGAACCAACGGCACATATATTCCTGATTGATCTCATATATTATCTCGACCTCAATTGATTCTCCCTTTATATAATGTCTCACCCCACTAACTACTGCCTCGCCTTCAAAAAACATATCATCATCATTCTTGAACGGCAAGGTATATAACTTAGGCTTTCTGTTCAGATATATGTCACCTAGCAAATACACATCTGTCACAGTCTTAGGCTCATAAGTAATAGGATTGATTTCTGTCATTCTCATATACCCTGTTCCTATCACAAATCGTGTATGTGTCGGATTTTCTTTCAGCCTCATGAGCTGCGCCTCATAATATTCCAACTCGGGATTTGCATACTGACCATACAGTGAATTAAATTCTTCTAAAATTCTCATAACCTCAATTTCTTTAAAATTAAACATACTCAATACTTATATATGCCAAGAACTAGTCAAATATTCAGACAATTGCCAAAGAAAATTTTCATACCCTCACATTTGCTGCGATTTAATATTTTACCTTAAACTAACGCGTCATAACTATCCTATTTTCAGCTATTTATATATTAAATCGACACATTTCGAGTTTCGACGCATTATATAGAAGATATTATGCTAAAACCATATAAGATGAAAGTCCGGAATTATTTTTCCGGACTTTTCATCTTTAGAAAGGGAGGGATGACCACACTGTATATATTAGATGCTCGAATAAATCAATCATATATGAAAGGGCATATATGTTGCAATATGATATATCGCGAATTTCAGTAGAGGCTGGCTCATAATCCTCTGGAATATCCGGATGAATCCAATTACATATCTCAGTAATTTCAATTTTCAGATGGCCGTTCTGATTAGGGGTTATTTTTATTTCAGAGACATTGTAAGCAGTGTTAAACTCATGTGTATTATAGACAAGAGGGTCACTTGTCGCCTCTAATTTGATTATTATACTTGTTCCATTATAATCAATGTCGTGCTCCGCAAATGGCTCATGCGGTTTTTGAGGGTCAAAGAACTTAGACAATACTCTTTTTTCCAGTTCATAATACTTTAAAGTAAGCATTTCATCAAGTGATTTGACAGTTGTGTAATAGTTTCTTTTCATAATGTTTAAAATTTAATTTGTTAATACCATTTAAAATTCTTTGTGACTGCATTCCCATAACACACCCTGTTATAAGTAATTTTGTTCCCCAGATATCGGAAAAATAAGAATCCCCAGAAATCGGAAATGTCAGTCCCGTTTTTCGGAAACGTGATTCCCCATTCTGATGTTGGCAATTAAGTTCAATAAAAAAGAGTGTATTTTAGTA
>JAFZFH010000161.1 GCA_017555965.1 Bacteroidales bacterium | reverse complement strand
CTGGATGTTATTAAATGGGGAAAACAATGCGGTCACCAGAGGTATAAATGTAAGAACTGCGGTAGCTTATTTACATTTCGCCGCAAAGATGTCAGCAAGGCCAATCGTTTCGTATGGTTTGAATGGTGGATCTTGCGAAAGCAGACTGTTCCTCAGATTGCAGAGCTTAGTGGATGCAGTGAGAGGCAGCTATATCGTTGGTTTGACGAGTATCTTGAAAACTATCCCACATGGCATATTCAGAGACGAGAAAAAGTCAATCTTTTAATTGATGGCACATGGTTTCCAAATAAGATGTGCCTTGTCTTATATCGTGATGAAACCGTAAGAACGACACTTTTTTACAGACTCACTGATGATGAATGGGAGGACCAGATACGAGAGGACCTTGAGAACTTACAATTAGCGGGTATTGAGATCGAAAGTGTGACTTCAGATGGAGGCCGAAACATTATAAAAGCGGTCAAAAAAGCCTGTCCTAATGCTGTCAGGCAGCGATGTCTTGCTCATATTCAAAGAGAATGTTTGATATGGATAACAAAGCATCCTCAAAGTGAAGCCGGTCAGGAATTAAGGAAAATAGTTTGTCAGATATGCGCAATAAAAACCAATAATGATAAGTTGCAATGGGTCTCAGACTTCAACTCCTGGTGTGTTAAATATGAGGAATATCTTAACGAAAAAACCTTTAAAGAGGAGTCGCATAGAGAGTGGTATACTCACAAGATGGTAAGACGTGCATACGTTCACATCAAGAAAGCGCTGCCAGACATGTTCCGCTTTCTTGAAAACAGCCGTATACCCAAAACAACTAATGCCCTAGAGTCGTTCTTTGGACATCTTAAAGAAAATATCACATTACATCGTGGTATGTCATACAAGCATTACCAGAACTATGTCAAATGGTATTTATACTTTAGGAACATGGACAATAAAAAGAAAGGAAAATAGTCCGAACTACGTGTGGCGGTTCTACCTATTTCCCTTTCTTTTTATCTAATGTCACCAACAGTTTTTGGCAACATTACCCTATTTCCTGCGGAGAGTAATGAAATCGCGCAGTTCCTTACGTTCCGTTCTGCTCAAGCCCACATACAGCACAGTCAATCCTACAGAAACAACACATACCAAGGACCTTATAATGAAGCCCTTGAAGTCGTCATCTGTGTTAAGATATACAACATATGGAGCGATTACAGCAATTATTGTAACCACGATCACATTCAGATAGACCTTGACCAGGAAATCACGAGCTGGAAACTTGACCAGATACTTCAGGATGAGGAATCTTGCTATAAGACAGATCTGAGACAATATGATAGCCACCACAAGGATAGACTCCGGAGCAGCTCCTGCCTTCAGACATATATATGAAACAGGTAAATTCAGCATCACCAGTACTCCGATGATGTAATTTATCTTTATCCTTCCGGTCGCCAATGTGGCTGTGACCATCGGATTGGCAATACACTCGCTCAGAGTGAATATCAGGAAGAGGACCACAAAAACTGCTGAATACTCCGGAACCTGCTTCAACCACAGGTTCAAAAGAAAATCCACATTGAAAATGATAGGAAGTACCAGGATCAGCAACAGATAATATGAGATCTTGGACGATTTTCTAACTAGAGCAAGCATGCTTGTTATATCTCCGGCAGCAAACAACTTTGTAATCTGCGGGTTGACTGCAGTCATGAAGTTCTTCACAAATCCCTGGACCGCATTATTCAACTGGAGAGCGATTGCTCTGGCCGCATTTACATCTGGTCCGTAGAACAGGTTGATGAGGATTGTTCCACCATAATCCCTGATTACGCTTGCTGCAATTCCGATGAAGTTCCATCCTGCAAACGAGGACATTTCTTTGAACAATCCTTTGTCAAATCCCGGACTGTACCTACACTCAGAGAAATGATGTCTGCAATAAAGGCTGTAGACGGTTCTGACAATCACGACGGACAGCGCCATCAGAACAGCGTATAATACCAGTCTGTCAGATGACGAATTTGCTATTGCCAGAGCCACGGCAAATTTCAGCACACCTTCCAGGATACCGATATATGCATATGCCGACATTTTCTCATGGGCGGTTATGGAAGCCATCTGAGGAACACTCATCAGATTCACCATAAATGCCAGTATTGAGAAATGGAGAACCATTCTTGCTGCTGGAATACGCGAAGGATCGATAGTCATCTTGTTATCGATGTACCATAATCCGACAGGTTCGGCAATTACTGCGATAAGGACCGCCAGAATCAACTGGATCACTACTGCATTTGAATAGACCCTGTTCAGCTGGGCGCTCTCCCCTTTCCCCATCTCGAAAGTGATGAATCTGGTAACTGCTGTGGTAAGAGAACCTGAGATGAGCGAAAACATCGCCACTACTCCGCCGACAACATCATATATTCCGTAGTCATTCTCACCTAAGGCTTCCAGCACGATTCTGGAAGTGAACAGTCCAAGGAACATCATAAAAAGCATCCTGACGTACAGCATCAGGGTGTTCTTAGCGATTCTTCGTGTATTGTGACTGTTCTGGTCCATCCGACAAACTCTGTTACTTCTTGAATAGCGATATCATGCGTGAGAGGAAACGGTAGGTTCTGACAGAGAACTTCACATCACCGATCTTATAGAGAATCATGTTGAATACCTGACCGGTGCGTACAGAAAAGACTCCCAGCCCCTTGTCTGCATCCATCATCCCGTAAACCCAGCTCAGGTAATCATCGTTCAGAAGTTGCGTCCTTCTTCTTGAGAAGATATTCAATATCCTGCACAGATATCTTCCGACAACATCCTTATGATATAGGTAGTTGATCTTTCTGTTTGAAGGATATCTTGAAACAAGTGCTGAAAGGACTTCCGCATATGCAGGAAGGAATCTGCGCAGCTGCATGAGATGCCTGTCTGACCTGACATCACTTCCTAATGACCCGGCCCTTACATGATAGGCATATACAGGGAACGAGCAAGTCGCCGCAGACGAACACTTTGCAAGGAACGAGAAAACGAAAAGTTTGTCCTCAGCATAACTGAGGTCTTCGCAGAAACGCAGGTCACCGACAGTCTTACGACGGAAGATCTTCGACCAAGGGGCATCAAGCATCTCACTGTTCCTCCTGATATTCTCGTCATAGAAGAGATTCATATCCTCACCCTTGAATGTCGTACTTCTGCGAGGCATGACCTCATTCCCAGGAGTACCTTCGATATACACTGTATATCCTCCTACAGCGAGATCCTCACCTACGATCTGTTCGAACATCATCTCCAGCGAATCCGGAAGAAGAGCATCATCGGAATCCACGAACATCACATACTCTCCTTTGGCAAGATCCAAACCGGCATTTCTTGCCGAGCTCACACCTCCGTTCACCTTGTGGATAGTACGGAAACGAGGGTCTGTAGCAGAATATCTGTCGCATATCAACGGAGATGCGTCAGTACTTCCGTCGTCGACAAGAATCACTTCATATGGAGCGAAATCCTGTTCAAGAATACTGACAAGACACCTGTCGAGATATTCCTCTGCGTTATATACCGGTACGATGATGCTTAATCTGCACTTATCCATGATCTTCTTCTTACTCGAAACTCCTTAAAATAGGGGTTATCAACTAACAAATATAACGAATTTCTGTTAAATTGTCATCTTTAGCAGCCGTTCAGTATCTTTTATAAATATATTTTGGTAGTATCAGTAATTATACTTAACTTAGTTGACGAATATGAACCCTTAAAACACTAAACTGATATGGTAAGATATTGTGTAATGTGGAAGTTCAAACCATCAGATGGCAAGACTTCAAAGGAACTCGCTGAAGACGTCAAGGAAAAATATGAGTCCCTCTTGGGACTTGTACCAGGTCTTAAAAGCATTGAGGTAGGTGTAAACCGTAACGAGGGAAAGACATCATACGACGCTGTGATGCTCGCAGACTTCGATTCTTGGGAAGCACTTGCAGCTTACAAGGCTGACACCTTGAGGGACAACGTGATACAATACGTTGAGACTATCGCTGATGTACGCGCAAAGGTCGAGTACGAGAGATAAACTCTTCATATTCAATTAAAAAAGCCTCCTTTTACGGAGGCTTTTCTTATTTCTGGAATTTCTTGGTGTGCTCTGCGATGAGTTCGGCGTCGTCGAAGTAGTCGATCTTCATTGCCTTTCTTACGTCAGCAAGAGTCTTTGCAGCTTCTGCACGAGCGACCTCAGAACCCTTACGGAGAATCTCATATACAAGCGGAATGTTCTGCTCATACTGGGCACGTCTCTCGCGGATCGGCTGAAGCATATCCTCCATGATGTTGAAGAGGAACTTCTTACAAGTACCGTCACCAAGACCACCGCGACGATAGTGATCCTTCATCTGGTCGAGGTTCTCATACTCAGGAAGGAACTTCGCGAAATGCTCAGGAGTGCTGAATGCATCAAGATATGTGAACACTACGTTGCCTTCCACATGGCCCGGATCCTCAATCTGGAGATGCTCAGGGTCTGTATACATGCTGTTCACCTTCTTCTTGATCTCTTTTGATGTGTCAGAAAGATAGATGCAGTTTCCGAGGGACTTGCTCATCTTGGCCTTTCCGTCTGTACCAGGGAGACGGCAGCATGTTGCGTTCTCAGGAAGCATCATCTCCGGAGTAACGAGGGTCTCGCCATATACTGCGTTGAACTTATGAACGATTTCGCGGGTCTGCTCGATCATAGGAGCCTGGTCAACGCCCACAGGAACTGTAGTCGCACGGAAAGCGGTGATATCCGAAGCCTGGCTGATAGGATATGTGAAGAATCCCACAGGAATTCCCTTTCTGTTCTGATTCTCTTCCTCCTCGCTGTCAGAGAAACCTCTGAGTACGATTTCCTGCTTTACAGTCGGGTTACGCTGAAGTCTCTGCACTGTAACAAGGTTCATGTAGTAGAACGCAAGCTCGCAGAGTTCCGGCACCTGTGACTGGATGAAGATTGTAACCTTCTCTGGATCTAGTCCTGCTGAGAGATAGTCCAAAGCCACCTCGATGATGTTCTGACGAATCTTTTCAGGATTGTCAGCATTGTCGGTGAGAGCCTGAGCATCAGCGATCATGATGAAGATCTTCTCATATTCACCTGAATTCTGAAGTTCAACTCTTCTTCTCAACGATCCCACATAATGTCCGAGGTGAAGTTTACCGGTCGGACGGTCTCCTGTCAAAATGATCTTTCCCATATATTTAAGTATATTATTTTACAAAAACTGTTTCAAAAACTCTAACATCGCCGATTACCTCGACTCTGACTGCATCCTCCTTCATCTCGAATTCGAAGTATGAGGAATTGATGCAGAATTCTGCAGTATATTTTCCTGAACCGTCAGAAAGCCTTACGATGACCTCCTTCTGTTCAGGATTGTCAAGGACAAGGTGGCAGACTGATGCTTCTTCAGGAGCAATATAAGTCTGGATTCCTTCTCCAGGAATGTGTGTATATCCAACCTTTCCTTTATAAGCCATATCAAAGGCATCAGCCAGTTCCTTCATCATCCTTTCATAGTATGGCTGAAGGCGTGCTGTACCTGACGGATTGGCCTGGTAAGCCTTCATTTCCTCGTCGCTCATGAGATTCGCAGCGTATGTCGCCCAGAATCCCGGAATATCTCCGTCGCTGAGGAAGCTGATACATTCCAGTATTCTCCTGCATCGTGCACCAAGCTTACCGAACTCATCGAGTGAGGTCTTAAGATCGGCTGCAAGTGCTTTATTGGATGTTGCAGCAATAGCATCCGGAGCAACTTCAATCTTCCTGAACTCTGCCATCAGTTCATCGTATGCTTCCTTTTCGAATCCTTTCAGTCCGACAAGCTCAAGTCCACGCGATTCTTCAGATGCAAAGCAATCCTTCAACACAGATGTGTGGGACGCATAAGTCATATATGCAGATGCCACATCCGGCGCAATCTCACCGACAGCCCATTCAAGACTCTTTTCAGCATCATAGGATGCTGTATTCCATGCTCTGTCCGCTACTCCGTACATTCCCAATTTAAGGGACTCGGTTCCGGGAGCAGGAACATAATATCCTTCAAGCGAGGTAAGAAGAGGTTTCAGGCCTTTCTTCTTCTCGATGAAATCCTTATTCAGCTTCTCGACCAGCTCCTTCTTCTTTGACTCAAAATCCTCTACAGCAGCGGCACCGTCGAGAAGTATACCAAAAGAACGCACTCCGAGGAAATGCATCATCTCAAACTTTCCAAGAAGAAGCGCATAATCAGAGTCATTCCATCCGAACTCCTGATCCGGTCTGATACACCACACGAAATCAATCCTGTTCTTCCTGCACTCCTCTATCAGATCCTTTATCTCATCTCCTTTTCCCTGCGGATAGGGCATGATCCAGTCAGGACTGCCGACATATGGATCGTTCACTGGAGCATAGACATATGTATTCATCTTCAGGCGTGCTGCAAGAGAAATCATCGAAAGACGGAACTGTTGCGACCATGTACCGCCACGAAAGCAGTCCACAAGCCCCCTTCCTGCCATATCCGGCCAGTCGTTTATCATGCAGCATGGCACATGGCCTTCGCCAGACTCTTCGATAAGAAGACGCAAGGTCTGAAGTCCATGAAATGCACCTGCCTCATCATATCCGATAATGGAAACCGATTTAGAAGTAACATTCAGGAGATAGGCACCGGGCACTTTCTTCACTCCGGCATTCTCCGCAACTGCTGCTCCAAAATCTACAGTAAGGCTTACGCCTTTGGGTTTGAGAATCAGAAAATCAGCTGCATCCGAAAACATACCCTTCGGATCCGTAAGTGCTACACCCTTGGAAAGATTAAGAGTCCTGTTTCCATCCTTACGGACCTCGTGCGGCACAGGCCTTACAGACTGAGCCGAAAGCAGAATGCCTGTCACGAACAAAAGAATGGTTATTATCAGTAATCTTCTCATTGGTGCATTATACGTACATCTTACAAAGATAAAGAAAATTTAGATATCTTTGTCCTCGAAATACTAAAACCTATACAAGATGAAAAAGTTTATTTTGACACTAGCGATGCTTGTCATGCCACTTGCAGCAGCATTCGCACAGGACGTCATCGGCAAATGGAAACTCGAGGATGGTACTGCCATCGTAGAGGTCTACAAGCAGGGTGACGTTTACAACGGAAAGATCGTATGGCTCCAGAATCCTAATGAGCCTGACGGATCTCCAGCAGTTGATAAGAATAATCCTGACAAGGCTCTCCGCAGCCGCAAGCTCATCGGCCTCAACATGCTCAGCAACCTCAAGAAGAACGTCGGCGAGTACAACGGAGGATCTATCTACGATCCAGGTAACGGCAAGACCTACAACTGCTCGATGAAAGTCGAGGGAGATGTGCTCCACGTTCGTGGCTCACTCGACAAGAAGGGTCTCCTCGGCAGAACAATGGACTGGTTCCGCGTTACAGAATAGCCTGAAAGGCTGCAACATGCACTAATTACGTGCTGACATAAATACAGACACCGTCAGTGGTGAGCGAAGCATTTACCTAAGCTTCTGCGAAGCGGCCACTGACGGTGTCTGTATTTTATTCTGTATGGTTCAGTACTGGTCTTTCTTGAGGATGATCCTGTAGAGATTGCAGCCGACAAGGTTTCCGAGTACGATGCAGATGTATACGCAGAGAACCTGAAGGAGGTGAGCCTTTACAAATGCTACAGGAACGCAGAGAAAGTAGAAGACATCCGCCACGCAGTGAGGAAATCCGCATACGATGAAGAGCGGCACTCCAAAAAGAAGAGGAAGATACTGATTCTGACGGGCAAAATGCACGGCGGTCGTCATAATGAAACCGCAACCTATCGCAAGAAGACCACACTTCAATGCACCCGTATTAAGGCGAAGCTCCATAACCTTCTGGGCAGCTCCCTGGATATCAAGAGGAGAAACTCTTGAAAGCATGGCTACACACAGACAGCCTACGATGTTTCCCAGAAGAACAAGGAAAAGGTCTCCGATTTCCTTCTTGTTGATGAATCCTGCAGTACCTGTATAAAGCTTCAGCTTATAACCGACAACTGTAAGAAGTCCGAAGGAGAAGAGCACGGCACCGACAAGAGAGCCATAAGAAGACTGAAGGCCGGATGCAAGATAGCCGAAACCTGCAGTTCCGATGCACACACCGGCAAAAATCGATAAGCGGAACATTTTACCCATAGGTTCTATAGATTAAAAGTTCAAATTTAGTCAATTCATTTAATTTCTACAACAGTCAGGACCCCATCAGCAACAACAAAACGCACATTATATCCGGCGAATGAAAGCCCGTAGACACGCTCCGGATCGTCGTGATATGACGGTCTCGGATCGAGGGAAAGAGTCTCCACAAGAGCAGGCAGAATGGTCTTATCTTCCACACATGCAGAATGTTCCGAAGGCAGAATGACCTTCAAGGTACGCTCCTGGAGAGAATCAACATATCCACTCAATGCATGAGGACGCGAGTCTGCATATTTGATGTACGGCTTTATGTCATAAATCGGCGTTCCGTCCATCAAGTCGGCACCTTTCACATAAATTACCGGGCCTTCCTTATCCTCCATGTCGATTCTTTCAAGTTCGACACACGAGAGTCCGAGAGGATTCGGTCTGAATGGGGATCTTGTCGCAAAGACTCCCATATGTTCATTGCCTCCTAGTCTCGGAGGACGCACTGTAGGCTGCCATGACTGCTCGGAAGCAGGAGAGGATCCACGTCTGTTTGCTGAGAATTCCCATATAAGCCACAGATGCGAAAAGCCGTCAAGTCCCCTCAAGGCATCCGGATTACGGAATCTGGGTTCAAATACAATACGGGCCCGCAGATTTACTGCAAGCCCGCTCTGACGCGGAATTCCGAACTTCTCCGGAAATTCCGTCCTTATATGTGCTATTGGAATTATCTCCACGAATTATTTTTCCTTTGGAAGTGTGAAATTAAGGAGTACGCATCCAAGTACCGCGGCAGCTACTGAGCCGACGAGCACACCAAGCTTAGCCTGATCGAGGAGAGCTGCGCTATCAGCACCGAGACCCGCATATGAAAGGTCTGCGATAAACATTGACACTGTAAATCCGATTCCGCAGATCACACATACGCTCGCAAAAGACTTCCATGTAGTATTTGCAGGAAGCTTCACAATACCAAGCTTGATTGCAGCCCATGAGAACGAGAAGACTCCCACAAATTTACCGAGAACGAGACCGAGCATTACTGCAAGACCCACTCCGCTGAAGATGCCTCCGATGCTCATTCCTGCAAGGCTGATACCTGCATTCGCAAATGCGAACAAAGGAATGACGATGAAGTTGATGAGGAAGTGAAGATCATCCTCAAGATCCTGAAGAGGACTGATCATCTTATCTGCAGCAGACTCGATACTCTTGAGAGTATGGATCTCATCGTGAGTAAGCACGATTGTATTGTGCTGCTCATCAACATCTATTACAGGGAATTTGTTCACATTGTTACGGATACGCTCGAGATAATGACCTGTTCCCTTTCTGAGAGTAGCAGGGATGCAGAATGCTGTGATGACACCTGCAATTGTCGAGTGGATACCCGAGTTGAGCATTGTATACCAGAGTACAAGTCCGATTACTACATAGCACACCTTTGAACGACATTTGAAGATGTTTGCAAGCACCATTACTGCAACGCATACTGCAGAAAGGAGGATGAAAGTCATGTCAATGTGTGATGTGTAGAACAATGCGATCACGATGATACCGCCAAGGTCGTCAGCTACTGCAAGAGCTGCAAGGAAGATCTTGAGTCCAAGCGGAACCCTGGTCTTGAAGCTTGCGAGAACTCCGAGAGAGAATGCGATATCTGTAGCCATCGGGATAGCAAGACCTCTCTGCATTGCAGGATCTGCCGGGCAGAAAAGATAAAATACAAGCACAGGAATGATCATACCTCCGCATGCTCCGATGATAGGAAGCAGAGCCTTGTCTCTTGTTGAAAGTTCTCCTACCTTTATCTCGCGCTTGATCTCAAGTCCTACAGAGAGGAAGAAGATCGCCATCAGGAAGTCATTGATCACAGCACCGAGTGACATTGCGTGTCCACCGTGGCTGAAGAAATTGAAGTTTCCGATTGAGAAACTTACAGTATTCTGCCAAAGGCTGAAGTACCAGTCCTTGACAACAGGAATATTTGCGCAGAACAAAGCTGCGACCGTAAAGAAAATGAGCACTGCGCTTGATGAAATGTGCGCTTTAAGCTTGCTCAAAAAACTATAATTTACCGACTGTGTCTGTGGCATGATTATAATTTTAAATAGGTTAAACTTATGGTTTTTTCAAAACGGCGCAAATGTAGTCAAATTTTCCATAGATTGTCCGGAAAGTTCAAAAAAATGGCCGGCAGCATCAGCAGCCGGCCATTTTGTGTATTTATTCCTCTTCTGACTACACAGTAGCAGCGAGTGGAGATGCTGTGGTATATACTCTTGTCGCGAGTTCCTTGTCAAGCATATACATTCCGTATTTGTCACCTTCCACGGCCTCCACAGTGAATATCATGTCTCTTGCTGACTCTTCCTCTTCGATCTGCTCGTCGATGAACCATACAAGGCGGTTGATCGAAGCGAAGTCGCGGTCATCGTTTGCGATGGCAGCAAGATTGTTGATCATAGATGTCACCTTCTTCTCGTGTTCCAAAGTCTGCTTATACATATCGAGTACGGTGTTCCATGCAGAAGGCACAGGGTCAATCGGAAGGAGTTCAACCTTCGCATCACGCGAATTCAGATAGTTCATGAAGATGCGCGCATGATCCTGCTCTTCCTGGAACTGTACATAGAACCAGTTTGCAACACCTTTATAGCCCTTTGATTCAGCATCAAGAGACATTGCGAGATAGAGATAAGCAGACCAGAGTTCTGCATTGATCTGAGCATTGATTGCTTCGTGAAGTCTAGTACTTAACATGGTTGAAATATTTTGTCGGTTATTAATTTCTTCTACGATGCAAATATATGTAAGTCAGTCGAAACTTCCAAATAATTTTGAATATTTCTAAATTAAAAAATAAACCGGACATGCAATCCGGGACAAATTATTCCAAAAATGACACCATATTGAAAAGTAATTCGTACCTTAGTCTCATTAATCCAATAAATAACCTGAACCAGATGTCAACTGATAGAAATGACTACTTGTTAGACATTAACAAGATTCTCGGACCCGAAATGTCAAAGAAGCTTCCACGCTTCGCAATAAACTTCCTGAAAAAAAGGATTCACCAAGACCAGATCAATTATCTGATCCAGACAACAGAACATTATCATGGAGTCGGATTCTTCAAGGCGGCACTTGACTACGTAGGAATTACTTATCGTATCAGAGGTATAGAAAACATCGATCCTGAGAAGAGATACCTGTTCGTAGGCAACCATCCACTCGGAGGACCGGAAGCCCTGATCATAGGCTCTGTATTCAGCGAGATATTCGGAGACGGCTTCAAGGTGCCGGTAAACCACATTCTTGCAAACCTCAAACCGCTAAGCGAATTCTTCGTACCGGTAAGAGTATATAGTTCGAAGCAGAGCCGCGAACTCGGAAATCAGATCGCAGAGATGTTCCAGTCTGATTCTCAGGTACTGGTATTCCCGGCTGGCCTGTGCGCAAGAAAGATAAAGGGAAAAGTTACTGAAATGCCTTGGAAGAAGATGTTCGTCACCCAGGCCAAAAGATATGAAAGGGATGTTGTTCCTATGCATATCTCCGGCTTCAATTCAAAGAAGTTCTTCTTCCTGTCAAGGCTCAGCATGCTTCTGAAGCTGAAGTTCAACCTCGGAATGCTGCTTCTTGTAGATGAGCTTTTCAACAAGAAAGGCCAGGAGTTTGTGATCACAATCGGAAAACCTGTCCCTTACACGACTTTCGACAAGTCAAAGACAGATATGCAGTGGGCTGCCGAAATGCAGAACCAGGTAAAGAAACTTTCTGAAGGAAACGGATGTCTTCCTAACATGTAGGAAGACTATGCTACAGTAAGTCTGGCGAGGTAGTCATAATGCTCTCCCTCGGCTACTGCTTCAGCATTGAAACCGTTATTCTCAGCATAATATGCAAGGGTGTTGAAATCGAGATAAAGCCACTCAAACGGCTCTCCGACAACATCCTTGTATTGCATCTGGTAGTCAAGAAGACCATAATAGTCATCAGCAAGGTCTATCATGAGACTGCCGTCCTCTTCTTCGAAGAGATATCTCAGATCGCTGGAATCCACATAGACGGATCCTCCCGGATTGAGAAGACGCTTCAATGAGGCGAAGAACTTCTGAGCATTGTCAAGATTGCCCATGATTCCGGTTCCGTTCATCAGCAGAAGTATTGTATCAAACTTCTCTGCAAAAGACTCGTCATAGAAGTCGACAAGACGAGCATCGACTCCCCTCTCCTTCATGACAGCAACAGACAACGGTGAAATATCTATCGCTGTCACATCCTTGCCCATGCGCTTGAGCGCAAGGGAATGACATCCCGCTCCCGCTCCTACATCAAGAATGCGTCCCTCTGCATACTGCAATGCCGCACGCTCCAGGGCAGGCATCTGCTCGAACTCACGGAAAAGGTCGGCAACCGGAATCTCGTCGTCATCGAACATTGATGACTTCACGACAAGAGTCGAAGCATGACCGTTCTTGTAATAATCAAGGATTGCGGCACCCATAGGGTCGCCTGAAGCATTAAGCAAAGTATTCATGTGACGTTTCTTTTGTGTCGGCAAATATAAGAACTTCTCACAGAATAGCGAAATATGGCTTATCGCACTGTTGAGAGCACTTCTGCTATTGCTGCCATATCGACCTTTTCTCGTGTATAGGACTGAGGGAACGAAAGTCCGTCACCCAAAATCTCGAAATTCTGAGCTGCCGCCAGATCGTTAAGAAGCTTCACGCTTGCACCTGACCATGTATATGAGCCGAAGGCATAGAATCTTCTGCCCTTTATCAGACGAGACTGAAGAGCCTTCATGAAGGTCTCCACAGGAGGGAATATACCATTGTTATAAGTAGGCGATCCGACGACTATAGTATCATATTTGAAGACATCACGAAGCGCTCCAGAAACTCCAAGTTCACCGGCATTGTTGCCTGCAAGGTCATGGATGGCATATGGAACACCGCGGGCCTCAAGTTCCATCGCGAGCGCATCGGCTGCTGCTGCAGTATTTCCGTACATTGAACCGTAGACGATGCATACTCCTCTTTCTACCTCATATCGGCTCATCTTGTCATACAGCGCTACGACCTCTGATATATTTTTCTCCCATACAGGTCCATGGGTGCTGCATATCCTCTTTATATCAAATCCTGCAAGTTTCTTGAGGGCCGTCTGCACAGGAGTTCCATATTTGCCGACAATGTTCGAATAATATCTTATCATCTCATCGCGGAACTGCTCGAATGTCTCTTCACAATCCACGACATCCTCATCGACGGATCCGAATGTACCGAAAGCATCACCGGAGAACAGAGTACCTTCTTCTGCAAGCCATGTCACCATTGTCTCAGGCCAATGTACCATCGGAATCATATGGAAAGTCAACGAACATGAACCCAGGCTCAATGAATCTCCTTCCCCCATCACGATGATATCTTCCGGACTGACACCGTAATATCCCGCAAGCATAGGGACAGTCTTTGCATTTGCGACTATCTTGAGCTGCGGATACCTCTGTATCATAAGTGCAACAAGAGAAGAGTGGTCCGGTTCCATATGATTGACCACAAGATAGTCAATCTGGCGGTCACCGGCAGCCTCAACGACATTTGCCAGAAACTCCTCTTCAAAACCGCTTTCAACCGTATCCACCAACGCAACCTTCTGGTCTACAACAACATAAGAATTATAGCTCACACCTACAGGAAGAGGCCAAAGTCCTTCAAAAAGAACTTTATCATCGTCGTTTACTCCGACATAGAAAACTCTGTCACTTATCTTTTTCATAAATTTCAATTCTATTAAAGCAGATATGCAAGAAAACCGCCACCGGCGAAAATTGCGAATGTAAAAGTTGCCCAATCAAGTCTCTTGGTAAAGAATACCGGTATTGAAAGAATGTAAAGGAAATGCCAAGGGTCGAACATTCTCAGGCAGGCATATGCTGTCATACATGCGAAACCTGCTGCAGTCAAGGCTATTCTGAAGATGCGCTTTTCGCTGTCGGCCTTTGCAGCAATGCTGAGAAGTCCTGTGGCAACAGCAGGGAAGATCAGAGGCCAGCTGCCGAAAGTGTGGGATGTAATGAAATATGATCCGTAAACTGCCACAATTCCAAAAAGCATGAAGATATAAAGGATACCTTTTCCTCGGCTGATGAATGTCGTATGCTTCACCGCACGTATGATCATATATCCGAATGCCATCAGCACCAGCGGCTCCATCAGGAAGATGGTACCGAAACTGAAATGCAGCATCGCAAGCCCGCAGACTATGGTCAAAGCAAGAAAGACCGGAGTCCAGACCTTTCCTTTTTCAGGATCTCCCTTACTGAAAGCAGAATAGAAATGCAGACATACTGTCGCAAGGACGATGAAGAGTGCGGCTTTCCAGTCCACATGATAATCTGCTGCTGCAAGGGCAACGCCAAGCAATACTCCTGAAACGGATAATGGTAATGTACGGTTCATGATCCACATTTTCAAATCATGCAAATATAGGAAAAAAATGGCAGTCATTTCCGTTTACGGAATACAAGATTGTTGGTAAGGATGAAGTTCATGATTCCTGAAAAGCACATGGCAAGAATGCTGCAGACCACTACATCCCAGCCTGTAAACCTTTCAATAAGCAGCAGTACTCCCAGGCGTATCAGGAAGACGGTCGAGCAGGAAATATTGTATGTAAGATAACTTTTCAGAAAGAAGGCAAGACTTCTCAGAGATGCCACCCTGTCCTTCCAGACATAAAAATAAAAGATCGTGTAATTCACCAGCACTGCACACTGGAACGAGAGGACAGGCGACAGGACATACTCACCCCAATATCCTTTTTCAAAGACAAAGTCTGACAGGAGGAAGAGAACAAGCATGTCGACAAAAGTGCCGATAATGCTTGTTCCGAGAAATTTCACATATCTGATGAGGATCTCCGGCATTTCAGTTCATCTTATGAGGAGGATCCATGAAAGAGTATTCCCTAGCATCCTTCACGATGGATGTCAGATATATGACAGACAGCACAGCCAATATCACCACTCCCACATAGTCCATGGCCCTGAAGACAAATTCGTGTCCACCAATGGTAAATCCATGAGAGAATCCGTACAGACCGGGAATGACGGCGAAGAGAGTATTGACAATTATCATGATCACCCTGAATTCTGTCGGTCCGAGCCGGGCATATGTAAGCCGGAATTCCTTCTTCAGATGAGCATTAATGCTGACATTTATGGTAAGCATGAAATATAATGCGAGTATCATCAACGCCAGATTCAGATGCATGAGTCCAGAAAGTCCGATACCGAGGACCATGATGAACTCATTGATGGCATCAACCGTATGGTCGAGATAATATCCGTATATCGGTCTCTGACGGTCGCGCACTCGTGCCAGCGTGCCGTCCAACGAATCGCCGTACCAGTTGATGACAAAGCCAAGAGAGCTGAGCCAGAGCCATCCTGCATCACACGATGAAAGTATATATCCGGCCGCTATGACTATGGCGCCGAATGTTCCGATATACGTCAGAATGTCCGATGTCATCCACTTGGGCTGACGTTCTGCCAGCCATATGAGCACTTTCTTTTCTGCAGCATTCAGAATCGATGTCTGAATCCTTACTGCATCTGCTTTGTTTCCGTCCATAAGAATCCTATTTAAGTTCGTCCACCTTTTGCCTGAGAAAGCGGCCGAATTCATTGATGTCGTCGAATCTGCCCTGTTGCTGAGGTGTGATGATTTTCCCTAATGCAATCCTCTCTACCCGTCCTCTCTTATTGAAGACTTCGGAAGGAAGTTTCAGAAGTCTGACCCTCCAGTCTACCAGGCCCAGACTATAGAACAGCCGTGAATTACCGTCACGAAAAGTCACAGGCAGTATCGGCACATTCAGCCGCCTGATAAGTCTTATTACCGGTTCCTGCCACTCGCGGTCCCGAACACATCCGTTCCTGAGACTCAGATCGGAAACTGCTCCAGCAGGAAAAAGTCCGAGAGGATGTCCTTCCCGGACATGCCTGAAAGACTCCTTTACTCCCTGGACGCTGTCGCCTGTGGGAGTTGTCCTTTCAGAACCGACAGGTGTCACGCAGATGAAGTTATCGCGGAGAGTTTCGATTCGTCCAAGAAACTTATTGGCCATCACCTTGTAATCACTGCGGGTATGGGCGAAGATATCGACGAGCATGACTCCGTCAAGATGCCCGTACGGGTGGTTGCTGATGGTGATGAACGGTCCGTCTGAGATCTCATCAAGTGCCTCAGGACTTTCTATTTCGTAGTGTATTCCAAGATCTTCGAGTACGGCATGGGCAAATGAAGGCCCGTTGTAACCGCAGTTCCTGTCATAGAGGTCATTGACCTTATCTACAGAAAGCAGGCGCATCAGAAGACGTGCACACGGAATTCGTCCAATCTCTTTTTCAGTCAGCAAAGGCATAACACACTGTCGGTAAATAAATACGGTCGCCCGGATTGACCGCATAAGCAAAATGCGTGTCAAACCTGGCGACCGTAGAACTTCTTTATGAAATATGTCCTGAGGCCGGCTTATGAATGAGCAGCAGCCTGAAGGACTTCAGTTAGAGTCGGATGTGTGTGAATTATGCTTCTGAACTCCTCGAGAGTGGTCTTACGGGAGATCAGTGCACATATTTCCTGGACGATGTCCGATGCATGAGGGCCATAGAGATGGCATCCGAGCAGCAGACCGGATTCTGCATCAACGACTATCTTGCAGAAGCCGTCTGTTTCAGCCATGGTTACTGCCTTTCCGTTTGCTCTGAAGAATGATTTCAGACACTTTACAGAGATGCCCTTATCCTTACATTCATCTTCAGTCATGCCGACTGACGCCGCTTCCGGAGATGTGAAGACCGCTGCAGGCATGACAGAAAGGTCAATGGAATTTTCCATACCCATGATATGGTCAAGGGCAACGATTCCCTGGAATGTCGCTGCATGAGCAAGCATCATCTTTCCATTTATGTCTCCCACCGCATAGACATGAGGTAGATTGGTCTGCATGGTCTTTTCGTCCACGACGATACCCTTAGGAGTAAATTCGATTCCGATGTCTGAAAGATTCAGCGAATCCACATTTGCTCTTCTTCCTACTGCCATCAGCACCTTATCAGCAGCGACCTCTTCTTCCTTACCCTTACGTACGAAAGTGACGCTGTTTTCCTTTATCTCTGTAACCTGAGCTTGAGTGATGATCTCGATTCCTCTCTTTCCAAGGCTCTGCTTCAGACGTTTGGACAGGTCTGAATCGAAACGCGGAAGTATGTCCTTGAAATATTCGAGTACGGTCACTTCGCTTCTGAAGCTGCGGAAGATCGAAGCGAACTCTAGTCCGATGACTCCGCCTCCGATCACGCAGAGACGCTCAGGGACCTCCTCCAGATCAAGTATTTCCTTAGATGTAAGGACACATGGAAGGTCAGTTCCAGGAACAGGAAGTGATGCAGACACAGAGCCTGTCGCTATGATTATGTAATCTGCAGAAAACTCCATAGGAGATTCCTCTGCTCCGCTCGGAATGACAGAAACAGTATGCTGATCCTTGAAGGATGCCTTACCTCTGACGAGGGTGATGAGCTTGTGGCCCAGCAGGCCTTCAACACCTCCGCGCAGCTGCTCGACTACAGCGTTCTTTCGCGTGACTACAGACTTGAAGTCGAACTTGAAAGCAAGGTCAGTGACTCCGAACGCTTCCGCCTCGTGAAGTCCGTCAAGGACTTCGGCATTCTTGCAGAATGACTTGGTCGGAATGCAGCCTTCATTAAGACATGTACCTCCGACATGTCCTGACTCGATCAGCACGACCTCCACTCCCCTTTTGGCAGCCAGCAAAGCCGTCTCATAACCTCCCGGTCCCGCTCCTATTATAATTATCTTCATATCAGTTCATATCTTTATAACGGAGGATCGGCTGACGGGCTGCTGTGGTCTCGTCAAGACGACGTACAGGAGTTGTGTGCGGAGCTGTCTTCATCGACTCCGGATCAGACACAGCTTCTGCAGCAATATGTCTCATGATCTCGATGAATCCGTCCAAAGTCTCCTTAGACTCCGTCTCAGTCGGCTCGATCATAATCGCCTGATGGAACAGCAGAGGGAAATAGATTGTAGGAGCATGGAAACCATAATCCAGCAATCTCTTGGCCACATCCAGAGTAGTGACGCCAGTCGACTGATCCAGCAAACCGTCAAACACAAACTCATGCTTGCACACAGTAGGGATCGGAAGCTTGAAGCAATCCTTCAACGACTCCTTGATGTAGTTCGCACCAAGAACAGAAAGAGGGCCGACCATCTTCACATTCTGCTTGCCGAGCATCAGGATATAGGTATATGCACGCAGAAGAACGCCGAAATTACCCATGAAACCTGAAATCCTGCCGCATGGCTCACCATCCTGATCCACAACATGGTATTCACCGCATTCACCCACGACAACCTTAGGGGCTGGCAGATGCTTCGCAAGATGGGCTGCTACACCCACAGGACCGGCACCCGGACCACCACCGCCGTGAGGAGTCGAGAATGTCTTATGAAGATTGAGATGGAGCACATCGAAGCCCATATCACCAGGACGTACCATACCCACCAGAGGGTTCATGTTCGCACCGTCGTAATAAAGCAGACCGCCACATTCGTGTACAAGGGCAGCAATCTCCTTGATATCTTTCTCAAAGAGACCGAGAGTATTAGGATTGGTCATCATGATGCCGGCAATGGTATCATCGAGCAGAGGCTTGAGATCCTCAACATCCACAAGGCCCATCGCATTGGACTTCACCTGCACGATCTCCAGACCGCATACTGCAGCAGAAGCAGGATTGGTACCATGAGCACTGTCAGGAACGATGATACGTGTTCGCTTCTCGTCGCCGCGGGAGATGTGATACTGACGGATTACCATAAGTCCCGTCAGCTCGCCATGTGCACCTGCAAACGGATTGAGAGTAAACTCTGCCATACCAGTAATTGCAGACAATGCCTTTGCAAGATTGTGATACACAGCAAGAGCGCCCTGTACAGTGGAAGCCGGCTGAAGCGGATGCAGTCCGGCAAAACCAGGATGAGCGGCAATCTCCTCATTGATCTTAGGATTGTACTTCATGGTACAGCTGCCCAGAGGGTAGAATCCCGAATCAACGCCGAAGTTCATCTGTGAAAGATTGGTATAATGGCGCACGACATCAAGCTCGCTCACTTCAGGAAGAGCCGGAGCCTCAGCACGCGAGAGTCCTGCAGGAAGCTCAGATACCGAGCGTTCCCACTTGTTGGCAGGAAGTGAATATCCCTGTCTTCCTGCCTTGGAAAGATCAAAGATCAGTTTATCGTAGTACTTCATGCCTCAAGTTCTTTAAGATATCCAACAATGGCATCAATATTTTCCTTTGACACCTTTTCAGTCACGCAGAAATTGACAAGGTCCTTCTCCACTTCAACTGCTCCGAACACTCCGATAAGCATCAGAGCATCCTGGATCTTCTCGGCAGGGACAAGACTTCTGAGTGTGAATTCCTTCAGGAACGGCTTGTCAAAAGCCTTCTCAAACAGTCCTGTCTCGAGGAGGGAGTCATAGAGATAATGCGCTCCACCGTAGCTGAGCTCGTTGACCTCGCGAAGTCCCTTAGGTCCCATAAGTGACATATATACAGTCACATAAAGAGCCATCAGAGACTGGTTCGAACAGATGTTGCTTGTCGCCTTCTCGCGACGGATATGCTGTTCACGAGCCTGAAGAGTAAGCACATATGCACGTTTTCCGTCCACATCCTTGGTCGCACCCACTATACGTCCCGGAAGCTTGCGGACATGTTCCTTCTTACATGCGAGGAAGCCCACATACGGACCGCCGTAGCACAGAGGAATACCGAGAGACTGCGAATCTCCGCACACAACGTCAGCACCCCATTCCCCCGGAGTCTTGATGACCGCGAGAGTCGAAGGATCCGAATATACCATGAACAGACCCTTCTGCGCATGTACAGCATCGGCGAAGCCTGTATGATCCTCGATAATACCATATTTGTTTATGCCCGGAACGAGAACTCCTGCGACATCACCCGCAGCGATCTCGGCTACCATTGCACCATACGATGTCTGTCCGTCCTGGCATGGAACCATGGTAATCTGTACGCCGTTGAACTTTGCGTATGTCTTCACGACATCCACAACCTGTGGCAGCAGGCCCTCCGACAGAAGTACGCGGGTCTTCTTCTTCGTCGAAGCCATAGCCATCATCATCGACTCGGCAGCGGCTGTCGCACCGTCGTACATCGAAGCATTTGTACAATCCATACCGGTAAGTTCAGTAAGCATCGACTGATACTCGAAGATATAGCGCAATGTACCCTGTGACACCTCAGGCTGATATGGAGTATATGCAGTCAGGAACTCCGAACGTGAGATGATATGAGGAATCACAGCAGGAGAATAATGGTCATATGCACCGAGACCGCAAAGGCAGAAAAGATTTGTGTTCTGCTCGGCCAGAGTCTCGAAATACTGTCGTACCTCATGCTCGGATAGAGCATCCGGAAGGTCGTATTCTTTGCGGTAGATGACGTCAGAAGGCACATCGGAGTAGAGATCCTCAAGGGATCCTACTCCGATTCTGTCCAGCATCTGGCGTATATCATCTTCCGTGTGTGGAAAATATGAGAAAGCCATAAGCGTGTCCTTTATTCGTTTGCACACATTGCCTCGTATGCTGCGGCATCCATAAGTTTCTCAAGCTCAGAAGGATCGCTCATCTCCACCTTCATGATCCAGTTTGCAAAAGCATCCTCATTAAGAAGCTCTGGAGCATCCTCAAGCTCTTCGTTCACCTCAACTACAGTACCTGATACAGGGCTGAAGAGGTCGCTGGCAGCCTTTACGCTTTCCACTGCACCAAACTCCTCACCTGCTTCAAATTCGTCATCAACCTCAGGCATGTCCACGTATGAGAGGTCACCCATCGCATGCTGTGCGAAATCTGTGATACCTACAACCGCTACATTACCTTCAACTTTTACCCATTCGTGTGACTCGCTGTAATAGAGTCCTTCAACTGTCTTTGCCATAATTGTGTTATTGTTTTAGTTATTGTTATTTCTTGTAGTTTGTTTCGTAGAAACGCTTCTTGGTAACGATTCCAGGGAAGACCTTCTTGCGGATACGGATCTCCACCTGTGTGCCGAGCTCGGTGTATGCCTTATCGACCATTGCCACGCATACGCTTCTGTCAGTAGAGATGCTTCTGTAACCTGTTGTCACGACTCCGACCTGCTCGCCATCCACCTCAACAGGATATCCCGCACGAGGAATGGCCTTGTCCTGAAGCTCTATTCCGACAAGCTTTCGGCTTAGTCCAGCTTCCTTCTGCTCTACAAGAGCGTCGCGGCCGATGAAGTCCTTATCCTTGATCTTGGCGAACATTCCGAGTCCTGCCTCAAGAGGAGTGATCTCATCGCTGAGTTCATGTCCATAGAGTGGTAGTCCTGCCTCGAAACGGAGGGTATCGCGGCATCCAAGACCGCACGGAACAACTCCTGCAGCGAGAAGCTTATCCCAGATCTCATTCACTGCCTCATGCGAGCAATAGATCTCGAAACCGTCCTCACCAGTGTAGCCTGTACGGCTTACAACCATCCTCTGACCGTTCCACTTTGCTTCGTAATATGTATAGAAACCAAGCTCTGCAGCAGGAGCAAGACCGAGGGTCTCTACAGCGAATTTCTCAGCCGCAGGTCCCTGGAGGGCGATTTCACCCCATGAATCCGAAGCATTGACAACCTCTACATCAAAGCCTTCCTTATGCTTACAAAGCCACTCGTAGTCCTTTGCTATATTTGATGCATTGACAACGAGAAGATACTTATCCGGTTCAAACTCCTTATATACAAGAAGATCATCCACAACTGTTCCGTTAGGATAAAGCATCATTCCGTAGAGGATCTTTCCGTCAGGAATACCTGTCACATTATTGGAAAACACGTGATTCACATACTTTTCCGCATCCGGACCGCTCACGAAGATCTCACCCATGTGGGACACATCGAACATTCCGGCATTATTACGGACAGCATTGTGCTCGTCTGTGATATTGGTATATTGAATAGGCATCATAAAGCCTCCGAAGGGGCTCATAAGCGCTCCAAGAGCAACATGCTTGTCATAAAGACAGGTCTTCAAGAGATTCTCTTCCATATTATTTCAGTGTTATTATCCTTTCATATCCTTCTGATATTCTTTCAATCTCCACGATATCTTCCTCGCTCAGTACAACAGTTTCATCAGTAAAATGTCTCACGAGTGCCTCTTCAAGACCCTCGACAGAAGCGACAACAGACGGATCCAGATGGCCGGAAAGATTGGTGACCCTCTGTCTGACAGAGGCGATTCCGTGACGTTCAAGTTTTTCGACAGGTGGTCTTATTGCAGTCTCAAGAGCATCAAAATCTGTCGAATACAACATGGTACCATGCACAATGCTCCTGTCCGGCAGCATCTGGAAAGCATTTCCGCTCACCTTGCGACCGTCCACCAGCACATCATTTCTTCCGGATTTTTCTGCATCAAGACCTAAAGAGCGCAGACACTCTGTAACGGTGTTCAGATATCTTTCGAACACCTCCGAAACGTCACCTCGACGGGAGACATATGAAACCATGATATTGCCCTTGTCCGCATAGACACATCCTCCCCCGCTCTTACGTCTTACGACTTCGACGCCATGGGTCCTGCAATATTCAAGATTGACCTCGGCTTCAAGGTCCTGGTTTCTACCGATTATGACTGTAGGATTTACTCTCCAGACAAAGAATGAATCGCCCTCAACCGCCCTTGCCACGAACTCTTCCATGGCAAGAAAAAAGACCAGGCTGCGGTCCTTGACTTCTGGCAGAACGATATTCTTCATCTTCTTCAACTAAAATCTTTCAAATTTAAGAAAATAAAAGCAGAATATACAGCCTTAGGCACTTTTTCTGTAAAAAAGACTCCTCAAATAAAAACCAGCGTCATGGAAACCGGATCAGACAAGAAACATGGACGAAGCCTTGATATCAGAGGCATATTCAGATGTATGATGGAAAAAGGATATGACCCCATCTATGAAAGGGGCCATATCCTCTTCAATCTAGACAACAATATAGCCGTTGTCGAATATGAGGAAGGAGTTCTGTCTGTACGATTATTCTTCTCGATCGACAAAGAACTCTACTCCATGTTCCTTAAAGCTGACAATGAGACCATGCTTAAGGCTTTCATCGTCAAACCTGTAATAATTGATGATCTTCACAACCTGATGTTCAGTTGTGAAATCCTCTGCGACACAGTGCGTGAATTCCGGAAATTCTTCCCAAGGACCATAGACCTTCTTCGAGAATCCCTATATCTTCACAGAAATGAAATGAGAATTTCAAAATTCTCAAAGACCGTGTCTTGAGAATCAGTTCTGATGTGCAGGTCTGAGGAGGTCGAGAACCACCTTTACAGGATTGAAGGTTTCAAGAGGAACCTCAACGAAAAGTGTGTTCCAGTTGCTCATCGCACCGTTCCAGAGACCTGGGAGTTCGAGTGCCTTGAGCTCGCGGCCCTGATAGCTCTTTGAGCTGATGAATCCTGCATCCTCGTCAACATACTTGAGGAGGTCGAAGCTCTGGCCCTTGTAGTCGTGGAGGCAGCATACGATATCTACAGGATTGAAGTGTGTTGCAGAAGCAAGAGCATTGCGTGCATGATCGTCTGACATGTTGATCTGTACGCTCTCGAGAACCTGAAGCGAAGTCGAACCGTCCTTCTCTGCAATGATGAAAGGACCACCGCCTGGCTCACCCTGATTCTTCACCATACCTGCAACGCGTACAGGACGGTTGAGCTTGGCTCTGAGCATCTCTACTCTTCCCTTTGGAGTTTCTGCTGCAGGAAGATCGATGCAGAGGACATTCTTGAGATATGCCTCAATATCGTCACAAAGTTGCACAGCCTCAGGAGTTGCGCAAAGATCTTCATAAACAGGATCATATCCCGGCAAGCCTACAGTCTTGTTCTCTGAACCCTGGATCGGAGTGCAAACTATATCAAGTTCACGGAGATATCCGTGAAGAGTATCACGAAGTTCAAGAGCCTTTCCGAGAAGCACCTTCTTCCAAGTTGCTGTCGCAGGAAGAAGTCTTTCGTTGGCTACATTGTCGATATTCTTGATTGACACCACCTCTTCCTCAAGTTTGTTGAGGTTGTAGATGAGGGCACCGTGTCCTGCAGGGCGGAAAAGGAGGGAATCAGTCTCCGTTCTGAACGGCTTGTTGTCAACATCCACAGCGACAGTGTCAGTAGCCTTGTCCTGGAATGTGAAGGTGATGTTGTAAGTCACACCATACTTAGCCTCATATGCATCCTTGACCTCAGCATATGCCTCTTCAAAAAGCTGCTGATGCTCAGGAGAGATCGTAACGACAAGATTTGCAGTGCCATCCTCATTTCTCATATAATTCTGAGCCTCCACAAGATGCTCTGCAAAAGCAGTACGGATCTCGCCGTCAGCATACTTATGGAACTTGAGGACACCCTTTGGCTTTACACCATATCCGAGTCCCTCGTCAGTAAGAGTCTTTGCAAGAACAGACTCTCTGTACTCCGGACACTTGCATGTCTGCTCACCGAAAAGCTCTGGAGTATAGAATGCGAATGACTGGATCTGATCCACGAACTTCGCTGCAGGAGCGTCATCAGCAACCTCCTTACCTGCCTTGAGAGCATCAAGACCGCTGAAAAGGTCCTTGAACATACGCGAAGCTGCTCCTGAAGCCGGAACGAACTTGCATTTTCCGTTCATTGCAGCGCTGTCATAATACTTGGCAGCAGCCTCTACAGCAGCCTCATCAAGTACCTGAATTCCTCTTTCAGGAGTTGCAGGAGCAACAATCTTCATCCAAGGGAATCCCTGTCTGAAACGCTCGACCTGCTGCTCAACTGTCTGAACAGTAGTTCCTCTCTGCTCGATCTGAGCAATATCTTCTTTTGTAAACATGTGGTTGTTATTAGTTTGTTATTATAGTGTTATTCTACATATACTTCCCTGCGGTACTGATATTCAGAACGGAGCTTCTCAAACTTGGCCGGCTCCATACGGAATCTGAAATCGTCCGTAAATATAGGATAATTATATTGGAAAACCGCGGCTATCTGTCCATGATTCTTTCCTTTCAGATCAAGAAGCACCGGTTCATGATCCGGCTCATCCTCCGGAAAGAAGTCATAAAGCGCTTCTATGCCGAAATGACGGGCCACTGCCCTTACTGCCATCGCAGTACCCATCTGCTTGCCCTGATATGAATATCCGGCTATATGAGGAGTGGCTATATCCACCATGTCCACCAGTTCCACATCGATGTTCGGCTCATTGTTCCATGTATCTATGACGGTCGCTCCAAGCTTAGGCATCGCCATCTTCAATGCGGATTCATCGACAATCTCGCCTCTCGATGCATTTATGAAGATGGTTCCCTGCTGCATATGAGCAAAGAAGGCTTCATTTGCCATACCGCGGGTATTTTCATCGAGCGGAACATGAAGCGTCACGATCTGCGACTCTTCGAGAATGGTGTCAAGAGAACAGAAGCCGTCCGGTCCCTCCGCCTCTGCACGAGGCGGGTCGCATTTGAGGACGTTGAATCCGAGGTAGGTCGCCATCTGCTCCACCTTCTTGCCCACATTGCCGACGCCGATGATACCGATGGTTCCGCCGTCGATCTTTATTCCCTTTCTCGCCGCGATTCCATAAAGAGCTGAAAAGACATACTGCATGACACCTCCGGCATTGCATCCTGCGGCATTCTGCACCTCTATTCCGTGTGCATTGCAATAATCGAAATCCACATGGTCGGTTCCGATGGTCGCCGTGGCGATGAGCTTGACTGTAGAACCTTCAAGCAGCTTTTCATTGCAGATGGTCCTGGTACGCAGAATGAGTGCATCCGCGTCCTTCACATCTTCATTGGTAATTTCCGCACCCTTTTTATAGAGGACCTCGCCATATGGCTCCAGAACTCCGTTAAGAAAAGGCACATCCTTATCTGCTACTATCTTCATAATCTTTCCCCAATATCTATAACAACATTCACACAAAGGTATCAATTTTTATGAATCAGGGAAACAATATCAAGCCAAATCATTTCACATATACCCTACGGCTATCCACAACATCTTCTGCATTGCGGCCAACCCAGATTTCAAACCATCCTTCCTCAACCCTAAACTCCATATTCTTGTCCCACATATGGAAACTACGATATGGAATATCCAATTCTACCGTCTTGCTCTCACCCGGATTCAGGGTGACCCTCGTGAATGCTGCCAGTTCCGCCAAAGGTCTGGCAACAGAGGCTATTTCATCGTGCATATACACCTGTACGACCTCGTCACCTGCAACCTTTCCAGTATTGGTCACCGTCACCTTGACTTTAAGCGAATCTCCCTTTTCAAGTATCTTCTGCATCTGAAGGTCACTGTATCCAAATGTTGTGTAGCTCAATCCATATCCGAAAGGATAAAGAGGCTTTCCATCATTCTCCACATAACTATAGTTACGTCCACTCGGCTTGATTGAATAGTACATCGGGTTCTGTCCTATGCTCTTTACCCATGTGAACGGCAGTCGGCCTCCAGGATTATACTTACCGGTCAGGACATCTGCAATCGCAGTACCGCCCTGCTCTCCTGAATACCATGCTTCAAGGACAGCTGCAGCACCATCGACCCAATCTGTAATGTCGATAACGGAACCATTTTGAAGAACGACGATTACTGGTTTGCCGGTAGCGATAAGGTCTCTGACCATACGCTCCTGATCTATTGCCACATTGAGAAGTTTCTGCTCATCGATGATCTGATGATTCGAATCGTCCCTATTCTGGCTCACATGCTGCGAAGGCAGCTTGAAACTGCTTCGGTCGCTTCCTTCATCTTCCATGATTCCAGGGAAGAACATGAGGACATCGCATGTCTGGGCAAGAGGATATATATCCTGGCCCTTGCTGAGCACAACTTCCGCCTTGCCCTCAAATGCATTCCTTATACCCTGATATGCACTCACTGCACCTTCTCCTCTCCAGCCGCCTCTTCCACCGCTGTAGTCGCCAAGACACAACTGATCTGCACCGGGACCATAGATACCGATCCTATCAATATTATTGACATCCAGAGGAAGTACTCCATCATTTTTGAGAAGGGTCATGCACTTGCGCGCAGCGTCTTCTGCCAGATCCCTATGCTGCTTGCTGCGCACTACCTCAGCAGCCTTCTTTTCATCTACGAACGGCTCTTCAAATAGTCCAAGTTCAAACTTGACCTTAAGGATACGACGCACGCTCTCATTTACAGTTTCCTCGCTGATCTTACCGTTCCTGACCAGTTCAAGAAGTCCCTCATGTGTATTCATGAGTTCGAGATCCATACCGTTATTTACACTCATCACAAGAGCATCCTCATGGGTTTCCGCCATAAAATGGCCGCTCTCTATCAGTCCTACGGCGCCATAGTCACATACGACATAACCATCGAAGCCCCACTCATCCTTAAGGATATCATTGAGCAGAATGCCGTTACAACTTACGGGAACGCCATCCACAGAATTGTAAGACGACATCACAGACCTTGCTCCGCCTTCCTGAAAACAGGCACGGAAAGGTTCCAGATACACTTCTCGAAGAACTCTCCAGGACGTAGAGGTCGCATACGAATCATGTCCTCCGTCACCATAGTTGTCCACATAATGTTTAGGGGTGGTAACCACTCCGCTGCCTTCAAGTGCCTTCACATACGCTACTCCGAAAGCGGAGTTCATCAGCACATCCTCACCATAACTTTCCTGTGCCCTGCCCCAACGCTGATCGCGGCTGACATTGACAACAGGTGCATATACCTGACGCACTCCAACAGCCCTCAGCTCTTCTGCAATGGCAAGAGCGACTTCATAATAAAGATCCGTATCGAAGGTTGCGGCCATTGATATGCTTTGAGGAAAACAGGTAGCATCACCCCACTGTGCTCCATGAAGAGCTTCACCGTGCTGAATGACAGGAATACCCCATCTGCTAGCCTCAATAGAACGCTTTGTATCCTCGTTTATGTGCATGGCGGCAGATTCCGGATCATTCGGGATATTACCGTCCCACAGGAAATGGCCGACATTTCTCACATGACCCTTGGCATAATCTCTCTTTTCGTAAAATTCATGCATAAAGAGGAGTTGAGCACTCATCTGATTAACTTTCTCTTCAATCGTCATTCTGCTCATAAGATCATCAACTCTCTGTTCCACAGGGAGATCCGGATTCTGATACGGGTATTTTCTTGCATCGGTACCCGAGACGAGGAATAAAAACGCAATGATTGCAATGATTGTCTTCTTCATATTGATAAGTCTTCTTTAATATTTCGAACTGAATGAATGTCTTCCGGATGTTACCTCATATATTTCTGCCCCGCCTTCTGCAGGAAGGTAAACTTTAGCAGAGGTGCCAACAGGAACAGTACAGTCAAGACGGAACTTTCCGTTCCCGCGTTCCCACCTTATTTCTATCCTGCCATACGTCGTATCATGAGAGTACTCTACCCAGTCAAGACCTTCCGGAACGACCGGACGAATCTCAAAAGCCTTGAATCCCGGTTCCAGAACCCGCAATCCGGCCAAGTCGCGATAGAACCAGCTCAAACCACTGCCGAACATAGGATGATTATGTGAACCACTGCTTCCAATTCCATCCCAGTTCTCCCATGTAGTGGTAGAACCCTGTTCCACCCAATATCCGTAACTTGGAAGATCTCTCTGATTCATTATCTTATATGCAAGGTCCTCAAGACCGTTCTCACAAAGTACCCCAAAGACATATCTTGTACCTATGATTCCACTGTCAATATGGTCATCCGTCTCAGCAAAGTTGGCACGCAGGGCCGCAAGGACCTTATCATGGCGCTCAGCAGGCACTCCCATCTGCAGGGCGAACACATTGCTTCCGTAATTTCCATAAGAGCCCTTTTCCGGATCATAGAAAGCCCTATGAAAGGCCGCGTATGTCCTGTCTCTTATTGCCTCATATTCAGAAGGATCTTCCCCAAGGATTCCTGCCACCTTTGCAACTATATCGGCAGAATTCCAGAGAAGGAATGTATGTACCAGATCTGTTCTAGGCAGCTCTCGTGGCGGGATCCATTCTCCGAGATTAAGCCAAGGATCAGATTCCTCGGAAAGCATGATGCCGGTTTTCGGATTGACCCATTTCTGCATCCATCCTATATGCCTGCACATTGCATCGAAATTCTGTTCCAGCACTCGGAGGTCTCCATAGTGGTTATAGAATTCCCACGGAAGAATCTCTATCGCGGCTCCCCATCCGACACCGCCACCGCAACCAGGCTGCCATGGAGCCGCATTAGGAACATATCCGTTCGGGATCTGGGCACCTCTTATGTCACGCATCCACTTATTGTAGAACTGTCGTACATCAAAGTTATGCATTACAGTCAGACAGACTATCTGTGCATCGCCCGTATATCCGCAACGTTCCCTATGCGGACAGTCGCTTGCTATGGAACCATGCATATTGTCAAGCTGGCTCTGCTGCCATATCCTGTTTATGTCATTAAGAAGTTGATTGGAAGTCTTGAACTCACCGGATTTCATCACATCGCTACATACAAGATGGGCTTCCAACTGATCTTCGTAAAGGTTGTCCAAGCCATATATTTCAACCTCTGAAAATACGAACCAGGTAAATCTAGCATGATACGACTCGTCACCTGTACCTTTTGCGATATAGGAGTTTCCTCCGTTTCCTGATTCTCCAAGATATCTGATCTCTATCTTCTGTCCCTCTTTTGCATCAATGTTCTTCAATGCAACCCAACCGGACACCTCCACTGGGAACTTCACATGAAATGCCCCATTATCCATCCTGTCTATGCTGACTGGGGCATAACGTTCCACAATCCTGTCGGATGGGCCGTTCTGAGGAATCAGTTTTCCTGACGGAGCGGGTTTCAACACCGCATCAGCCCATTCTGAATCATCATATCCGGGAGCAGACCATCCATCATGCTCCAATCTTGCGTCGTAATGTTCGCCGAAGAATATCTGGTCCTTTACAATGGCACTGCGCTCTATCTTCCACGTACAGTCGGAAGCTATTGTTTCCTTAGTACCATCAGTATATGAAACCTCTATCTGTCCCATGAATCTAGGAGAACCATAACCCATTGTCGGCCAATGTTTGACCATATCATAGAAACCGTTTCCGAGAACGACGCCAAATACATTCTCCCCTTCCACCACTACATCCGTAAGATCATAAGAAAGGTACATCACAGTATATTCCTCAAAAGGATCCGTTATACCTCGCTCTGTTCCGACAAGTTTCGGACGCACATCATAATTAGTCTGATTAGGAGCAAAATATTCGTCACCGATCCTGTTTCCATTCACATGGAGCTCGAAATATCCCAGACCCGTACCATAGAAACGGACATTGTTTACAGGCTTTTCGACCGAAAAGACTTTCCTTATGATCGGAGCAGGTACAGCATCAAATTCATTGTCTTCGACATTATATTGGAACGGTCTGTCCTCAAGAAAGTCATAGGACTCATTACCCTGCCATGGAGCACCTATCCATTCTCCTTTCCACTCGCTATCCGACAGGATTCCCATATGCCAAGATGCAGTCTCGCTCCATCTTGACTCCTTACCATTTTCATCCCAGACCTTTACTTGCCAATAGTAAGATGTACGGGAGCAGAGTTCCTCTCCGTCATAAACGATGAAAGCGGACTCATCCGACATAACCTTTCCGGTATCCCACACCGGTGCACTGAACTCCGGCGAACCGGCAGCAACACGTATCCGATAAGCAGTCTGAGCCACACCTTCGGAACCTCTCAGATTATGATTAATCCATGCGAGACGAGGATTCTGAATATCAATGAGAGCTTCGCAATCGTATTCGCAGGTAAGTTGTGTGGGTCTGATTCCCGAACCTGTACAGGAAAACATCGAGGCTGCACATGCCGTCACAATCATGACAAGCATGCATGACATTAGTCTGCTTTTCATTATTTTGAAAGATTAAAGTCCACAAATTATAATACTTATGCAAAGATGGCAGTTTCCGTCTGTATACAGACTACATATTTTGTTTTTTCACCTGCACTTTCTGATCAGTATTTGCCAGGGTTGAATTTATGGCTATATTTGTAAAAATCATTTCAGAACAATGTTTGCCATAAAATATATTGCACAAAATGAGCGGGACGGACAATGGGGATTAACGGTATGCTCAACAGGAACGCAGCACATCCTCCCGGGCGAAGCATATCCTCCTCCCGTCCATGAAAACGGATATATGTTTGACCCACACAAGGGAAGGATCATCAATGAATACCAGCTCGTCTATATTGTCGAAGGCAAGGGTACATTGACAACAGCATCTGCTGGTACCTTAAGAATAAACAGTGGTGACATATTCCAGATATTCCCGAACGAATGGCACACATATTCGCCTGACCCAGAGACAGGCTGGCGCGAGTACTGGATAGGATTTCAAGGGGTCGACATAGACAGCCGCGTAAATGCAGGATTCTTTTCTCAAAAATCGCCCGTATACAGGATAGGTCTGAACGAAACCCTCGTACACCTGTATAAGGAAGCGATTACTGTTGCACAACGCCAAGAGCCACATTTCCAACAGCTCCTGGCAGGAATTGTCAATTATCAGCTAGGAATAGTATTCACCACCCACAACAACAGGAAGTTCAACGACAAGATAAATACAAGCATAATAGATAAGGCAAGATACTTCATGCAGGAAAATATCGACACTGATATAGATATGCCTGAGATTGCAAAGTTCCTCAACATCAGCTACTCTACATTCCGACGCATATTCAAGACGTACACAGGAATGGCGCCCGCACAGTATTACATGAGCATGAAGGTACAGAGGGCTAAGGAAATGCTTCGCAGTACGACGATGTCGGTAAAGGAAGTTTCATTCGCACTGCATTTCGAAACACCGGAATACTTTTCCAGAATATTCAAGAAGAAGACAGGAATGACTCCTAGTCAGTTCAGAGATAAATTACAGATAATCATTTAAGAATCAGATTCTTGATAATCGGTCCTTCTTTACCGTCCCTGACAAGCATCTCATCCTTTTCCAGAAACTCATTCATCTTCTGCACCAACACATCACGCTGGAAATACAACTGATTACGGACAACGGATGAACTGATGGTACAATACAGCATTCCGTCTCTGAAGAACCTGTCGAGCGTATATCTGGAAGCACCTGAAACAACATCCCACGCCTCAAAGATACGCTGACGGTTGAATCCGGAAGACAGCTTCATCTCACGGATATACAACCCTATGAGTTCCTGCATCCCCTGTGCATCCTTGCGTCCTATCCTGTTTCCACCGCCTGCCATATCAGATTCTGCTGAATGTTCCTGAAGAAGTTTCGAAATATGCCCTGTCCTGGGTCAGGCCGTCAACTATACGGGACATGCGCACCTTGTTGCTGTCTGTTATGAAGATCTGTCCAAAATCATTGCTCGCAACCATCTGCAGAAGGTTGGCGATCCTGCCCATATCAAGCTTGTCAAACACGTCGTCAAGCAGAAGAATCGGTGCGAAGCCGTAATTCTTCTTCATTATTTCATATTGGGCAAATTTAAGTGACACGAGGAAGGACTTCTGCTGTCCCTGAGAACCATAACGACGGATCGGATGGCCGTTCATGGTGAAAATGAAATCATCACGCTGAACGCCGGAAGAAGTGTATCTCAAGGCCTTGTCCTTATCGAAGGAGGTAGCAAGTATCTGGTCAAGTCCTGCCTTGGAAAGTTCGGACTCATACTCTATATCGACTATTTCAGAACCTCCGGACACTGCCTTATAATATTCGGAAACTATCGGTTTCAGATCCTCGACGAATTTCTTTCTCGCCTGATATACAGGTTCAGCTAGCGCCGCCATCCTCATATCGATAACTTCAAGAAGAGACTTGTCCATAACCATATCCTTGAGCATCTTGTTTCTCTGCATCAGAAGACGGTTGTACTGCTGCAAGGCTGACATATACCCGCTGTCCATCTGCGAAAGTACCGCATTGACAAAACGTCTGCGTTCATCACCGGATTCGCTGACCATCGAAATGTCCGCAGGCGAAACCATGACTATCGGCAGAACGCCCACATGTTCCGAAACCTTAGGATACGGCTTGTCATCACGGCGCACCTTCTTTTCTCCTTTGGAATTCATCTTCACGGCAAATCGGCTGCTGAGCCCGTTTTCCATACGGTAAGTGCCGGCCAATGAAAACTCATCGGTTCCATGACGGAATGTAAACTTATCGGAAGACGCAAAAGCACTCTTAGTCATTGAAAGATAATAGATTGCATCAAGAAGATTGGTCTTGCCCTCACCATTGTTTCCGCTGATGCAGTTTACATTTGGCGAGAATTCCAGTTCCTGAAGACAGATATTCCTGAAATCGGATATTACGATTTTTTCGAGTACGGGCATATTCTTTTTGATATCTAGGCAAAGATAACCAATTTTATTGGGAGTTTGGACATTTTTTTCTAAATTTGCCGCCTGTTTGTGCGCTGTGAGCACATAACCCATTAACAGACAAATATAAAAACATTAGAATATGGCTAAAGAAATCAAAAATGAAAACGCCGAGGCAGTGATCGAGGCGGTTTCAAAGACAGAGAAATTCCTTGAGGAAAACGGAAAACTTATTTCTACAATCTGTGCAGCATTCGTAGTTGTATGCGCAATCGTATTCTGTTGGTTCAAGTTCGCTCACCAGCCAAAGGTTGAGGAAGCACAGGGTCAGATGGCATATGCAGAGCAGAACTTCCGTGCAGGTGACTTTGAGCTCGCTCTCAATGGTGACGGAAACGCACTTGGTTTCGCACAGATCATTGACGAGTACGGCAAGAAGGCAGGTAAGTCTGTTTACTTCTATGCAGGAGTATGCGAGCTTCAGCTCGGTGAGTGGGAGCAGGCAATCAAGTATCTTGAGGCTTATAACGGAAAGGATGCAATTCTCGCAGCACGCGCTACAGCCTGCATCGGTGATGCTTATGTAGGTCTTGAGGATTACAAGAAGGCTCTCGGTTATTTCGAGAAGGCTGCAGCAACAGCAGACAACATGTACGCAGCAGGTTACCTTCTTAAGGCTGGTGCAGTTGCTGAGTACCTCGGTGACGATGCAAAGGCTCTTGCTTTCTACAAGAAGATCTCTGATCAGTACTCAGAGTCTATCGAGGCTTACGACATTGAAAAGTATATCGGAAGAATTGAAGCGAAGTAATCATGGGAAGAGCGTTTGAGTTCAGAAAGGAACGTAAGTTCAAGAGATGGGGTCACATGGCCCGCGTCTTCACTAAGATCGGAAAGGAAATCACTATCGCTGTAAAGCAGGGCGGTTCTGATGTTACAGGTAACCCACGTCTTCGTGCGCTTATCCAGACTGCACGAAGCGAGAACATGCCTAAGGACAACATCGAGCGCGCAATCAAGAGAGCTACTGATAAGGATCAGGCAGATTACAAGGAGGTAGTATTCGAGGGTTACGGTCCTCACGGAATCGCTGTCCTCGTTGAGGCTGCTACAGACAACAACAACCGCACAGTAGCAAACGTACGTTCATACTTCACAAAGAGCGGCGGTTCACTCGGTACATCAGGAAGCGTAGACTATATGTTCGACCGCAAGTGTATGTTCCGCATGAAGTCTGCTAATCCTTATGATCTCGAGGAGCTTGAGCTTGAGCTTATCGACTACGGTGTAGAGGAGATCTTCGAGGAGGAGAACGAGAACGAAGAAATGGAGATCGTACTTTACGGTGAGTTCACAGCGTTCAACGCAATCCAGAAGTGGATCGAGGAGAATGGCTACGAGCTTGTTGCAGCTGAGTTCACTCGTCTCCCTAACGTTGACCTCAAGGTTCTTGAGGGTGATGCAAAGGCTGATATCGAGAAGCTCATCGAGCGTATCGAGGAGGACGATGACGTGCAGAACGTATACACAACTATGCAGCCGTAATAAAAATACGACATACATTGACAGAGACCGACAGCAGAAACGCTGTCGGTCTTTTTTTATTTGACATGTCGAAAAAAATCTTATCTTTGCGAAGATGAATATTTAAACCTATACCATTATCGCTATGAGTATTCAACAGGAAAAGATCAAGGAACTGGTAGAGCGCAGGGCTTCTGCGCGTATGGGCGGAGGTCAGAAAAGAATCGACGCACAGCATCAGAAAGGCAAACTCACGGCACGTGAAAGACTCGCCATGCTTCTTGACGAAGGAAGTTTTGAAGAGTTCGATATGTTCGTCCAGCACCGATGTACAAACTTCGGCATGGAAAAGACAAAGTTTGACGGTGACGGTGTGGTTACCGGAATGGGAACCATTGACGGACGACTCGTATATGTATCTGCGCAGGATTTCACTGTAACAGGTGGATCCATGTCAGAAACGATGGCAATGAAGATAAGCAAGGTCATGGACATGGCCGTACGCAACGGTGCACCGTTCATCGGTCTTAACGATTCAGGTGGAGCACGTATACAGGAAGGCATAAATTCGCTTGCGGGATATGGTGAAATCTTTGAAAGAAACATCCTCGCATCAGGAGTCGTGCCTCAGATTTCGGGTATTTTCGGCCCTTGCGCCGGTGGAGCGGTATACTCCCCTGCCCTTACCGACTTTACCATAATGATCAAGGACACATCATATATGTTCCTTACAGGACCGGGAGTCGTGAAGACAGTGACAGGAGAGGTTGTCACCCAGGAGGAGCTCGGAGGAGCAAGCGTACACGCAACCAAGAGCGGAGTCGCTCATTTTGCAGCTGAAAATGAGCAGGAGGGCATCGAGACCATCAAGAATCTGCTCAGCTTCCTTCCTTCAAACAACCGCGAAGAGGCTCCGTTTGTCGAAACTGCAGACCCTGCAGGTCGAGTTGACGACGCCTTGAACGACATAATTCCGGACAATCCTAACAAGGCATATGACATGTACCAGGTAATCGGAAGCATCGTGGATGACGGAAGATTCCTTGAAGTACATAAGAGCTGGGCGAAGAACATCATCGTCGGCTTCGCACATATGAACGGACGTTCTGTAGGTATCGTTGCAAACCAGCCTAAGATTCTCGCAGGTGTGCTTGACATCAACGCATCACGCAAGGCAGCACGCTTCGTCCGTTTCTGCGACGCATTCAACATTCCTCTTGTAACACTCGTTGACGTACCTGGATTCCTCTGTGGAACCCAGCAGGAGTACGGCGGCATCATCACAAACGGTGCGAAGCTCCTTTATGCATACGGCGAAGCGACTGTTCCAAAGGTTACCGTAACTCTCAGAAAATCATACGGCGGAGCACATATCACAATGAGTTGCAAGCAGTTGCGCGGAGATATCAACTATGCATGGCCTTCTGCAAACATCGCAGTGATGGGTGCTGAGGGAGCAGTTGAAATCCTCTACTCTAAAGAAATCAAGGCAATGACAGACCCTGCAGATCAGGTCAAGGTCTCTGAGGAAAAGAAGAATGAATACAATGACCTCTTCTGCAATCCTTACAGCGCAGCAAGCTACGGATACATCGATGACGTCATCGAACCGCGTAACACACGTTTCCGTGTGATCCGCGCTCTCGAGCAGCTTGCAGGCAAGCAGCAGCAGAACCCTTGGAAGAAGCACGATAATCTGCCTTTATAACAATCTGACGCTATGAACAGTTTTATGTTATTACAGGTTTCGGAGAGCGTACTTGCCAAGAGCGCTGAAATGGCGGAGAAGGATCCTCATGGAGCGATCATCACCCTCGTTTCAGTATCCGTGGTCTTTGTTGCCCTCATCGTCCTGTATTTTGCCTACACCTTCATCGGTAAGCTTTCTTCAGGGGAAATAAAGCTGAAGATGCCGAAGAAGAAAGCGGCACCAAAGCCTGCAACGGGCGGACCGACCCCGGAAGAGGCGGCTGCTATAGCCCTGGCTTTGGATCAGGAAATGAACGGAGAAGTTTACGCTGCCATCGGAATGGCTCTCCATCAGTATCTGAACGATACTGTCCATGATATGGAAAGTTACATAATCACAATCAAACGCAAACCTTCTTTTTGAGCGAAGCGATTGTAAGTCCTCTTCCCGAGGAAGGGGATTTAGGGAAAGGGTAACGTATATATATTTTCATATCCTGTACAACTTAGACAGAAGAAATAAGTTAAGTGGATAAGAATCAAAGTATAAACATTGAAAATATGAAGACATATAAATTCAAGATCAACGGCAACAACTACGAAGTTGCAATCAATTCAGTGGAAGGCAAGACAGCATCAGTTGCTGTCAATGGTACACCTTACACTGTTGAACTCGAAGAAGCTCCTGCAGCGCCTGTTCAGGCACCTGTTTCAGCACCGGTTCCTGCAGCTGCAGCGCCGGCTCCTGCCGCTGCTCCGGCTCTTGCTCCAGCAGCAGGCTCAGGAAAGGCTGTGACATCTCCGCTTCCTGGAGTAATCATCGCAATAAAGGTAAATGTCGGTGACGTGGTCAAGGCAGGTCAGGAAGTGGCCGTACTTGAGGCTATGAAGATGGAGAACTCTATCGAAGCGACTCATGACGGTACAGTAACGTCAATCAACGTATCAAAGGGAGATTCAGTACTCGAAGGTGCACCAGTTGTAACAATCGGATAATATGAATACGATATTTGAAAGTCTGCAGCAGTTCTGGGGCTATACCGGATTTGCGAACATGACATGGCAGCACCTTGTCATGATCCTTATCGGTATTGCCTTCATCACCGTTGCAATCCTGAAGGACTGGGAACCATTGCTTCTGGTACCTATCGGCTTCGGTATGATCATCGGAAACATTCCGTTCATTGAAGGACTCAAGATCGGTATTTATGAGCCTGGATCAGTGTTGAACATTCTGTATCAAGGAGTTCAGCAGGGATGGTATCCTCCGCTGATCTTCCTCGGCATCGGTGCCATGACAGACTTCTCCGCGCTGATATCCCAACCAAGACTCATGCTCATCGGAGCGGCAGCACAGATAGGTATTTTCGGAGCATATGTTGCTGCGATGCATCTGGGATTCACCCCTGCAGAGTCCGGAGCGATCGGCATCATCGGTGGAGCGGACGGTCCTACAGCGATCTTCCTTTCTTCACAGCTTGCTCCACACCTCATGGGAGCCATCGCGGTTTCCGCATATTCATACATGGCACTCGTACCTGTGATCCAGCGTCCTATCATGCTGCTGCTCACCACAGACAAGGAACGTCGTATCCGCATGAAGGCCCCAAGACCTGTGAGCCAGAAGGAGAAGATCATCTTCCCTATCGTAGGTTTCATACTTACGGCATTCATCGTACCATCCGGTATGCCGCTTCTCGGTATGCTCTTCTTCGGTAACCTCCTGAAGGAAAGCGGCGTCACAAAGAGACTTGCTGAGACAGCACGCGGACCGCTCATCGATGTGGTCACAATCCTTATCGGAGTTACTGTTGGATGCTCGACACAGGCGAATGTGTTCCTTACCGGAAACTCTGTAAAGATTTTCGCTCTTGGCCTTTTCTCATTTGTAGTTGCCACCACTTGTGGAGTATTGTTCGTAAAGTTCATGAATCTTTTCTGCAAGGAAGAAAACAAGATCAATCCGCTCATAGGAAATGCCGGTGTATCTGCAGTTCCGGATTCAGCCAGAGTTTCTCAGAACGTAGGTCGAGAATTCGACAAGAACAACCACCTTCTGATGCATGCAATGGCACCGAATGTAGCCGGTGTGATCGGATCTGCTGTTGCAGCAGGTATCCTCCTCAGTTTCCTCGGATAGTCGAAAACATAATACAGTATAAACCGAAAGCCAGTGCATTACAGTAATGCACTGGCTTTCAAACCTTTACCAATAGTACGCGCCCCATAGGGAGCACGTATGTCATGTATTATGCCATCTATCAACATGTTAGAAAAACATGCTTCTATAATTGGATAATTATGAGTATCTTTGTGGGTTATGATAGAGGTAAAAGACAAGATATATATACTGGACGGTGCAATGGGCACCATGATTCAGAGATACGGACTGAGCGAGAAGGATTATCGCGACGGTCTGACTGTTGATTCTGACAAGGATCTGAAGGGAAACAACGAGTGCCTGAACATCACACGTCCGGACATCATAAAAGCAATCCACAAGGAGTACATAGCTGCAGGCGCAGACATCATTGAAACCAATACGTTCAGTGCGAATGTCATTTCACAGGCAGAGTATGGATGTGAGGCACTGGCAGAGCAGATGGCGTATGAGGGTGCAAGAATTGCGCGCGAAGCCGCTGATGAGGCGGAGGCTATAGCCGCATCTGTAGGTCTGAACAGAAAGGTGTGGGTAGCGGGAAGCATGGGACCGACTTCAAAGTCGCTTTCGCTCTCGCCGGATGTATCTGATCCGGCATTCCGCCCATATTCGTTCGACGACATGTACAAGGCATACCGTCAGCAGGCGGAAGCCCTGATCAAAGGTGGTGCTGATATTCTGCTTATAGAGACTTGTTTTGATGCTCTTAATGTCAAGGCGGCGCTCTCAGCTGTTTCGAATCTTGGCCAGGAGTGTCCTGCTGTAATGATATCGGTTTCTGTGGGAGACAGGAGCGGAAGAACATTGACCGGTCAGACGCTAGAGGCATTTTATACCGCAGTAAGACACTGCCCTATCATGTCTTTCGGTCTGAACTGCTCTCTCGGAGCTGCTGAACTGATGCCACTTGTAGAAGACATGGGCAGATGGTGCAGCTGTGCCATCAGCTGCTATCCTAATGCGGGTCTTCCAAACGAGATGGGAGGTTATGACCAGAGTCCGGAGACAATGGCCGATCAGGTCAGGACAATGGCTTCAAAGGGTCTTGTGAACATAGTCGGAGGATGTTGCGGAACGACACCTGATCATATCCGTGCCATCACCAAGGCTCTCGCCGGTGTATCACCTCGTCAGCTTCCAGAAAAGGAGGATGAGCACATACTGAAGGTAAGCGGACTTGAGAGTGTGGTTGTGGACGTGAAGAGAAGCAACTTCATAAACGTCGGAGAAAGAACCAATGTTGCAGGTTCAAGAAAGTTCGCACGCCTGATTTCCGAAGGCAAATACGACGAGGCACTTCAGATTGCGGCAAAGCAGATCGAAGACGGCGCACCGATAATTGACATCAACATGGATGATGCCATGCTCGACAGCACAAAGGAGATGGAACGTTTTGTCCGCCACATATCCAACGACCCTGCAGTTTCCAAGGCAGCGCTCATGATCGACTCTTCTCATTGGGAGACGATTCTGGCAGGTCTTAAGAATGCCCAGGGCAAATGCATCGTAAACTCAATCAGTCTCAAGGAGGGTCCTCAGGCTTTTGTAGAAAAGGCAAAGGTCATAAAGTCTCTCGGAGCGGCAATGGTCGTGATGGCATTTGACGAACAGGGGCAGGCCACTACATACGAGCGAAAGATAGAAATCTGCGAAAGAGCATACAGACTTCTCACTGAAGAAGCAGGTGTGACGCCGGAAGACATCATCTTCGACGTAAACATCCTGTCCATCGGAACGGGCATCGAGGAACATGCAAAATACGCAATCGACTTCATCGAAGCAGTTAGATGGATAAAGGCCAATCTCCCTGGAGCTCTTACTTCAGGAGGAGTATCAAACCTGTCATTCTCATTCAGAGGAAACAACGCGGTGCGTGAGGCGATGCATTCGGCCTTCCTCTACCATGCGATCAAGGCCGGAATGGATATGGCGATTGTGAATCCGTCGATGCTTCAGATATATGATGAGATCGAGCCGAAACTGCTCAGATGCGTTGAAGACGTCATCTTTGATACAGATCCGCAGGCCACCGAGAGGCTGATGGAACTGGCAGCGGAGATGGCCGGTCAGGCCGGCCATGACGCAAAGGGTGCCGGCCATGACGATCATGCCCGACAAAGCAGTCATGCCCGACTTGATCGGGCATCCACCCCGGTATCCGAGCGTCTCAAGACAGCTCTTGTGAAAGGCCGCACCGAAAATCTCGAAGCCGATCTGAAGGAGGCTCTTGAGGATTACGGTAGCGCTCTTGCAATAATCGAAGGCCCGATGATGGACGGCATGGAAACCGTCGGAGCCCTTTTCGGCGAAGGCAAGATGTTCCTCCCGCAGGTCGTCAAGTCGGCAAAGGTCATGCGAGACGCAGTAGACATGCTCGAGCCGTACATGACAAACGACGATCAGAAGTCGAGCCGCCCGAAGGTGGTGGTAGCGACCGTGAAGGGTGATGTCCATGACATCGGAAAGAACATCATGGGTATCGTGCTGACATGCAACGGATTCGAAGTCCACGACCTCGGCGTAATGGTCGACAAGGAAACCATCATCGAAGAGGCACTGAAGCTGAATGCGGACATCATCGCTGTGAGCGGACTCATCACTCCTTCGCTGTATCAGATGGAGGAGATATGCCGTGACATGAAGGCAAGAGGCATGGAGACACCGCTGTTCGTCGGTGGTGCGACAACATCCGCCCTCCATACTGCAGTGAAGCTGGCTCCACTCTATGGACATGTATTCCATGGTACAGACGCATCGGCATCCGCCGTACTCGCAAAGAAGTGCATGATCGACCGTGAGGGATTCGAAAAGGAGCAGCACGAAGAACAGGAAAAGATAAGGACATTATACCAGGAGAAGGAAAATTCGTCTCAGGCAAAGCCTGAAGCTCCGAAGGTAGAGTGGAAGATCCGCCCGGACGGCTTTGCCAAGGAATCATATACAACTGAAAACCCTGCCGACTTCAAGGCCGTCGAGATTCCGGCTGATGATGTTCTCCCATATTTCGACTGGAAGATGTTCTATGCAATCTGGGGCGTAAAATACGGAAGCGTCTCACCGGAAGCGATGGAGCTGATGCAGCTGCGTCAGGACGCGGAGGAGGAACTCGCTCTCAGGAACTTCAGGATCATGGTTTCTGCCAGATTCTTCCAGGGATGTTCTGACGGCAAGAGCATCATCTTCGACGGAGGCAGGAAGATACCTATGCTCAGACAGGAACTCGGCGAGATGAGGTCCATGGCTGATTTTGTGGCACCATCTTCCAGCGGAAAGACTTCACCGTTCGGTGTATTCAACATATGCGTCAGGGCAAGGAACAAGGCTCATGAAGAAGGATGCTGCTGTCCTGCATGCTCAAACAAATATGAGGACCTGATTGCAAAGACTGTAAGGATGACTCTTGCGGAGGCTGCTTCAAAGTGGTTGGACAAGAAGATCCTGGAGAACATGAAGACTCAGGATAACAACAAGCTGATCAAGCCGGCGGCAGGTTACTCAAGCTGCCCTGACCATACTTTGAAGAAGGACATAGCTGACCTTCTCGCAGGAGATTACAGTCTTGACATCAAGCTGACAGAAAGCTATGCCATGGTACCTGAGGCCAGCATAAGCGGATTCATATTCATGCACCCGGAGGCTAAATATCACGAAATCCGTCGCATAGGCAAGGAACAGCACGATGATTACGTACAGAGAAGAGGAATGGACGAAACTACAGCTCGCCGATTCCTCGGACATCTCTTGAAATAAACAACCTGAATTATATCACAATGAAAAACAAAATCGCATTCTGGTACAACAATGCACGTCCGATTTCTCTGCCGCAGTCGCTGCTTCCGGCACTGACAGCTGTAGCGCTTTCGGTCGGCAACGACGAATTCAATTTCCTCACTGCAGCAGCGTCTGTAATCGGTGTAATATTCCTCCACCTTGGACTCAATCTTCTTGATGACTGGTTCGATTACAAGGAAGGTTCTGCAGAGGCAAGAGTGAAGGTTGCGACTGAGGGATTCAGAGGGAGAATGACCAAATATCCGTACCTCACATCTGGTGATGCTACCCATGCCGAGCTTCTTAAGGCGGTAGCAGTATTCCTTTCAGGTGCTGCACTCATGGGAGCAGTAGTGACTGCAGTTCGCGGATGGGACATCCTCTGGTGGATTCTTGCGGGACTAGCCATCGGAGTATCATACTCAGGAGGTCCTCTTAAGCTGGGATTCAGAGGTTTGGGAGAACTAGTGATTTTCCTTATGTTCGGTCCTCTCCTCATGACAGGTGTATATTATGCGATTACAGGCACACTTGACTGGAAGATAGTGCTGATTTCATCTGCAGTTGGACTTCTTGTGACAAACATCGTGTATTCGCACTCAGTACTTGACTCCATCCCGGACAAGAAGATGGGCAAGAAGACGATGGCCCACCTCATGGGTTCTGATAAAGGGCAGATCTTCCTTTCAGCACTTCTGAACACGCTTCCGTATCTGATGATCGGAGCAGGCGTCGTACTCGGCCAGATGCATCCCGCATATCTGGGAGTATTCCTTGTCCTTCCTGTTTCATTGTGGCTTGTCAGGTCTCTCAACGATCATGTTCAGGAAAGAGAAGTGAGCCTTGAGCCTAAGAAGTGGATGGGACCTATGGGAGATTTTGACAAATATCGCCAGGCCGGAATAGACTGGTTCCTGCTCCGCTGGCTTACAGCAAGAAACATCGTCACATTCTTCTGTATGATTTTGATTATAGTAAATTTAATTTTCGGATAGTATGAAGAAACTGTTTTATTTAGGATGGTGGTTTTTCAGAGCCCGCGTTTTCGGAAGAAAGGCACCGATTCAGACTGTACTTTTCATATCAGACATCTGCAACCTCAGATGCAAGCATTGCAGTGTATATGAACTCAAGAACCCTCATAACATGACATATGAGGAAGTCAGAGCCCACCTTCAGAAGTCATACGACGCCGGCTCGAGATTCGTCGATTTCGAAGGCGGAGAGGTAACTGTCTGGAAAGACGGAGAGAAACGCATCAACGACCTGATCGACCTTGCAAAGGAGATCGGTTTCTTCTCGTGCACGATCACCACAAACGCACAGCTTCCGTTCGCAGGTTCGCACGCAGACTCGATCTGGGTAAGTCTCGACGGCGCTGGCGGATATCATGAAGAAGTGCGTGGCAAAGGCACATTCGCCAAGCTGGAGAAGAACATTGCGGAATGTGGCCACAAGCATCTGAGTGTCAATATGGTGGTAAACACATTGAACTATACTGACGTGGACAATACAATCGAATATGCAAAGAACAACCCGGCTATCGAATGTATATCCATCAATTTCCACACTCCGTTCGAAGGTACAGAGTATCTTGCACTCGACATGGAGAAGAGGGCAGAAATCATAGACAGAGTGATTGAATACAAGAAGAAGGGCTACCCTATCATGAACTCCGTTTCCGGTCTTAAGCTGATGAAGACCAATAAGTTCAAGCGTCACTGCTGGGTAACCGACTTCGTTTACCCTGACGGCAGCAGAGGACTCTGCATCGGACATGGAACGGAGAAATGCGACCAGTGCGGATTCTGCATGGCCGGAGAAATGGCTTCTGTATTCGCATTCAAGCCTGACACTATTTTTGCAGGTCTTAAACTTAGAGTCTGACAGACACCGATTAAATCATGAAGGTATCAGAAATATTAGCAAACAGTACAAAGGCATTCCCTTCGCTTGAGATCGTACCTCCGCTCAGAGGAATGACAAAGGATGAACTCCTGGAAAGCATAGCGCCATTCATGGAGTTCAAACCGAAATATATCAATGTGACAAGTCACAGAGACGAATTCGAGTTTCGTGAGGAAGCTGACGGAAGCTTCAGCCGTCATCTTGTACGCAACCGTATCAGCGAAACTACAGTATGCGCGGCTATCATGTCACGTTATGATGTGGACGTGGTCCCTCACCTCATCTGTGGAGGCAATACAGTCGAAGAGATCGAAAGCAGATTGGACAATCTTGCATTCCTGGGAATCAACAACATACTTGCCCTGAGAGGAGACAGCATGAGCGGTGAGAAGAGATTTACGCCTACTGCAGGAGGTTACAGGTATGCCAATGAACTGGTAGAAGGCATACGCAGCTACCAGGGAAGCAACACATACAGAAGAAGCAGAGGTTTGGAAACAGATGACAGATTCTTCTGCATCGGAGTCGGAGCATATCCGGAAAAACACTTTGAAGCACCTAACATCGAGACCGACATTGCCAACCTCAAGAGAAAGGTCGATGCCGGTGCCGACTATGTAATCACACAGATGTTCTTTGACAACAAGGTGTATTATGACTTTGTGGACAAATGCCGTGAAGCAGGCATAAATGTACCGATCATTCCAGGTCTGAAGCCGCTTTCTACTGCAAGACAGGTGGCCGTGCTTCCGGAATCGTTCTCACTCGACATTCCTCTTGAGCTTACCGAGGAAATCGCCAAGGCAGGAGGAAACAGGAACAAGGTATATCAGATCGGCACAGAGTGGTGTGCAATGCAGTGCAAGGACCTCCTGAAGCATGGGGTTCCGGCCGTGCATTTCTACACCATGGGAAAATCTGACAACATTACGAAAATACTTAAAGAATGTTTCTAAATTCAAGAGGAAACAAACATTTTATAGGACAAAAAGATTGATTAGTCTGCAATTTATCACTAAATTTGCGTGATTAATAATGAACAAAAACTAATAAACAAACACATATCGATATGCAGAACAAATTGCAGGAATTGACAGACAAACTCTACAATGAGGGACTGTCAAAAGGCAAGCAGGAAGGAGAAGAACTTCTTGCTAAGGCAAAGGTGCAGGCTGAGGAGATGATTGCCAAGGCTCAGGCTGAGGCTGCCCAGATCGTAGCAGCAGCTCAGAAACAGGCAGAGGAAATCAAGTCCAAGGTTGCATCAGACATCAGAATGGCTTCTAATCAGAGCCTTGCTGCGACAAAAAAAGATATCGAATCTTTAGTTGTCGGAAAGATGACGGAAGAGCCTTCAAAGAAGGCGCTCTCTTCTGCAGACTTCGTAAATGAACTCATCAAGGCTGTCGCTGAAAAGTTCTCTACAGACGGTCCTGTTGACCTTGCCCTCATTCTTCCTGAAAGCCTCCAGAAGGAGATCGAGCCGTTCGTAACCAATGAACTGGCAAAGATGCTCAATGCAGGTGTCACCGCCTCATTCTCAAAGAAGGTGAACGGAGGATTCAAGATCGGCCCTAAGGACGGCGGATATTTCGTAAGCTTCACTGACGAGACATTCAACGAACTCATCGCCGAGTATCTCAGACCAGCAACAAAGAAGATTCTCTTCGGATAATGAACAATTACGTATACATAATAGCAGGTCTTCCTGATTTCACTCCTGACTGGAGACAAGGAGAGAAGAGCCTTGACGAATACTTCGAGCAGATGCGCGAGCTCCTGTCCGCAAAGGACAACGAGATTCTCAGATTCATCGCCAGAGGTTTCGACAAGGATCAGATCGGACTTGACTTCTACAAGGAAGCACTCTCGCACAGACTGGGATTCATAAGGGAATTTTTCCAGTTTGACCTTGATGTGCGCAACCAGAAGGTCAGATATCTGAACCAGGCCCTCGGAAGAGCACCTGAAAAGGACTTGCTCTCCCTTAGAGATCCTGAGGAGGAAGAGACCGGACTGGAGCCTGAAGAGAATGAATTCAAGGAGTCTGCAAGACTCCAGAGCATTCTTGAAGGCAGCGACATTCTATCCAGAGAAAGAGGAATTGACGACCTCTACTGGGACAAAATAGACGAGCTCACACTCTTTGACTATCTCAGTTTTGACAAGATTCTCGGAATCATGGCCAAGATGATGATAATCCGCAGATGGCTCATCCTCGACGAGCAGACAGGACGCGAAATGTTCAAGAAGCTTGTCGATGAAGTACGCGGCACTTTCAAGGGTGTTGAATATAATGAGAATTAATAAAACCACATTACCGATATGAAAACAACAGGAAAGGTTACGGGTATCGTTTCCAACCTTGTGACTGTAGAGGCCAACGGTCCGGTGTCGCAGAATGAAATCTGCTACATCACCGTAGGTGACACTAAACTCATGGCCGAGGTCATCAAGGTAAACGGAAAGAACGCTGCTGTACAGGTGTTCGAAAGTACCCGTGGACTCAAGAACGGTGACACCGTAGAGTTCGAAGACAGAATGCTCGAGGCAACCCTCGGACCTGGTCTTCTCTCAAACAGTTACGACGGTCTTCAGAACGACCTCACCACCATGACAGGAGTATTCCTCAAGAGAGGTGAATACACTGACCCTCTCAACCATGAGAAGCTCTGGGACTTCACTCCGATAGCAAAGCCTGGCGACAAGGTTGTCGCAGCTGACTGGCTCGGAGAAGTGAAGGAAGGATGGCTTCCTCACAAGATCATGGTTCCGTTCTCATTCAAGGGAGAATACACAGTCAAGTCCGTAGCTGAGGCAGGACAGTACAACATCGACAAGGTTGTTGCTGTACTTACTGACGCTTCCGGTGATGACGTAAATGTCACAATGTGGCAGAAGTGGCCTGTAAAGGTCGCTGTCAAGGGCTATAAGGAAAAGCCAAGACCATCAAAGATCATGGAGACCGGACTCCGTACCTTCGACACATTCAATCCGATTGCAGAGGGAGGTACCGGATTCGTGCCAGGACCATTCGGATGCGGTAAGACCGTTATCCAGCATGCTATCGCAAAACAGGCTGACGCAGACGTAATCGTAATGGCTGCCTGCGGTGAGCGTGCTAACGAGGTCGTGGAAATCTTCGCTGAGTTCCCTGAACTGGTCGACCCGCATACAGGACGCCACCTTATGGAGCGTACCACCATCATCTGTAACACTTCAAACATGCCTGTGGCAGCACGTGAGGCATCTGTGTATACAGCGATGACAATCTGCGAGTACTATCGCGCGATGGGTCTAAAGGTTCTCCTTCTTGCCGACTCGACTTCACGTTGGGCACAGGCTCTCCGAGAGATGTCCAACCGTATGGAGGAGCTTCCAGGAGCGGACGCGTTCCCTGTGGACCTTTCCGCTATCATTTCAAGCTTCTATGCACGCGCAGGTATGGTCATACTTAACAACGGTAAGACCGGAGCCGTAACATTCATAGGTACTGTATCTCCTGCCGGAGGTAACCTCAAGGAACCAGTGACTGAGTCTACAAAGAAGGCTGCAAGATGCTTCTACGCCCTCGAGCAGAACCGTGCAGACCAGAAGCGTTACCCTGCTGTGAACCCTATCGACTCATATTCAAAATATCTCGAGTATCCGGAAATCCGTGAATACCTCAATGAGACCATCATGCCAGGCTGGGTTGACATGGTAGAAAAGGCCAAGAACATCGTACGAAAAGGTAAGGAGGCCAATGACCAGATCAACATCCTCGGTGACGACGGAGTTCCGATGAGCTACCATGAGATCTTCTGGAAATCAGAGCTTGTGGATTTCGTCATCCTTCAGCAGGACGCATTCGACGAAATCGACGCACTCTGTCCGCTTGAAAGACAGAAGTACATGCTTGAAATAGTGATGGACATCTGCGACCGTGACTTCACATTCGAGGACTTCGAGGAGTGCCGCAAATATTTCAAGGAAGTGATCAACGCACTCAGACAGATGAACTTCTCTGTATTCAAGAGTGACAGATTCAACGAATATCAGGAACAACTCAATAATCTTCTAAGCAATGGCAAATAAGGCATTTCAGAAAACATACACCCAGCTTGAGGCCATCACAAAGGCTACAGTATCGCTTAAGGCGACAGGTGTATCAAACGACGAGTTGGCACTCGTAGACGGCCGCCTTGCTCAGGTGGTTAAGACAAAAGGTGAACTTGTGACTCTCCAGATCTTCTCAGGTACAGAAGGTATACCTACAGATGCTGAAGTGGTATTCCTCGGAGGTGCGCCTACACTCAACGTAAGCGAAGACCTTGCAGGTAGATTCTTCAACGCATATGGTGAGCCTATCGACGGCGGTCCGGCAGTAGAAGGCAGAACTGTAGAGATCGGAGGACCTTCTGTAAACCCTTACAAGAGAAAGCAGCCTTCGCAGATCATCCCTACCGGTATTGCAGGTATCGACCTCAACAATACCCTCGTGTCCGGACAGAAGATTCCTTTCTTCGCAGACCCTGACCAGCCATACAACAATGTGATGGCTCAGGTAGCACTCCGTGCTGACGTAGACAAGATCATCCTCGGAGGTATGGGTCTTTCAAACGACGACTACCTCTACTTCAAGCACGAGTTTGAGGCTGCAGGTGCTCTCGACAAGATCATTTCATTCGTAAATACGACTGAGCAGCCGCCTGTGGAGCGTCTCCTCATTCCGGACATGGCTCTTACAGCAGCGGAGTATTTTGCGGTCGAGAAGAACGAGAAGGTTCTTGTACTCCTTACCGACATGACACTCTATGCGGATGCCCTCTCAATCGTGTCCAACCGTATGGACCAGATCCCATCAAAGGACTCTATGCCAGGTTCACTCTATTCAGACCTCGCAAAGATCTACGAGAAGGCAGTACAGCTTCCTGACGGTGGTTCGATCACAATCATCGCTGTGACCACGCTCAATGACGGTGACATCACTCACGCGATTCCGGATAACACCGGTTACATCACAGAGGGTCAGCTCTTCCTCCGTACGGATCCTGACTCAGGTAAGGTCATCATCGACCCGTTCCGTTCACTTTCACGTCTGAAACAGCTCGTTCAGGGCAAGAAGACACGTAAGGACCATGGTCAGGTCATGAATGCATCCGTACGTCTTTATGCAGACGCCCAGAATGCAAAGACCAAGCTCGAGAACGGATTCGACCTCAGCGACTATGATCTCAGATGTCTCGACTATGCCAAGGCATATGCTACAAGACTCCTTGCAATCGACGTAAACCTCAAGATTGACGAGATGCTTGACACTGCATGGGAGCTCTTCGGAACATACTTCACAAAGGCTGAGACCGGTATCAAACAGGAACTTATCGACACTTACTGGAAAGGTAACTGATTATGGCAATTAAATTCCAATATAATAAGACATCTCTGAACAACTTGAACAAACAGCTCAAGATGCGAAGGAATGCCCTCCCTACTCTTAAGAACAAGGAGTCGGCATTGCGTCTCGAGGTGAAGAAGGCCAAGGACTATTCGGAGAAACTTATTGAGGATCTTGATGCAGCCCTTAAGAAATACGACTATCTCGCAGCACTTTGGAACGAGTTCCAGCCAAATCTCATCACAATTGTCGATGTAGAACTTTCGACAGTCAAGGTGGCAGGTGTGAAGACTCCGTCACTTGGTGAGATCAAGTATGAGATCAATGAGTTCAATGCATTCAACTGTCCTGCATGGTATGCAGACGGAGTGGCGATACTCAAGGAACTATCAAGACTTGGAATAGAGTCAGAGGTCTATAAGGAGAAAGCCCGTATTCTGGATTTCCAGAGAAAGAAGACCACTCAGAAGGTAAATCTTTACGAGAAGGTACAGATTCCTGGTTATCAGGAGGCTATCAGAAAGATCAAACGATACATGGAAGACGAGGAGAACCTCTCTAAGGCAGCTTCCAAGATCGTGAAGAGCAGACATGCTCTTGAAGAAGAAGAGGAGGAACGCAACAATGATAATTAAAATGACCAAATACTCCTTCATCCTGCTTACAGGAGAGAAGGACGGCTTCCTGGAACAGATCCAGGAGCTCGGAGTCGTGGATATCACACGTTCCGTAAAGCCTGTAGATCAGGGCTCTTCCCAGATGCTTGCAAAGGCAACTGAAGCTCGCAAGACGCTTGAGTTCCTTGAAAGCATCGACTACTCAAAAGACGCTGATTATGAAACAATTGCAAAGACAACTGCAGACATTGAGGGAAACCCTGTAGAGTTTGTGGAGTCATGCAGAAACAGAATCAGCGAGCTTCAGGCAGATCTTGTAAATGTCTCCAAGCAGGCAAATGCAAGACTTCCTTGGGGAGACTACGACAAGGCAGCTCTTGACGGCATTGCCGATCATGGCTACCAGGTAAGATACTACTGTGTTGACAGCAGGAAATTCGATCAGGCATGGGCAGAGCTCTACCCTCTTCAGGTTGTTGAAGACGACGGAAAGAAGACCTGGTTCGTGACTGTCGCACCAAAAGACGAAGCATACGCATTCCCTGTACAGGAGACACAGAAGCCTGAGGGTACATATGCTGAGGCTGTTGCATCTATCGCACACATCAAGGATGAAATAATCAGATGTAAGGCAGGTCTGCTTAATGCAAAGGATTATATCCCTGCAATCAAGGAGGCATACAACAGCGAGCTGGTGGAACTTGACAAATACCTTGCTGACAACGCGTCAACAGGTGCAGCTGAAGACATGCTTACACTCTTCACAGGATTTGCTCCATGTGAAAATGACCAGGAGCTGTCCGAGGCATTCGATAAGATGGGAGTCCTTTATATAAAGGAAGAAGCAGTTCAGGAAGACAATCCGCCTATCAAGCTGAGAAACAACTGGTTCACACGCCAGTTCGAGGTCTTCACCGAGATGTACGGTATGCCTGTCTACAGTGAATTTGACCCTACTCCGATTCTTGCACCATTCTATCTGCTCTTCTTCGCCATGTGTCTTGGAGATGCAGGATATGGTATCATTCTGCTCCTTTTCGGACTCCTTCTCAATAAGGGACTTGTAAAGGTCAGCATGTTTGACGGACTCGGCAATATCATCTCTCTGCTGGGTGCAGGAACACTGGTCGTAGGAACAGTATTGGGAACATTCTTCGGAATCGGACTTTACGATGCGGCCTGGGTGCCTGAATGGCTGAAGAACTTCATGATTGTCGGAAACGTAGATATTCCTGGGATCGGAGTCCTCAACATCCAGATGCTTCTTGCTATGGGTATCGGTATATTCCATATCTGCGTCGCAATGACAGTTAAGGCAATCTGCTACACAAAGAGATTCGGAATAAAGGAGAACATCGCGACATGGGGATGGCTTCTGCTCATCGTAGGTGGAGTGCTCATCGGCCTTCTCTCCCTTGTCAAGTTCCTTTCTCCTGATGCAGCAAAATGGGCAGTCATCGCGGTCGGAGGTATCTCTGCACTTGCAATCTACATCTTCAACACTCCGGGCAGAAACCCTCTTGTCAATGTAGGCGCAGGTCTTTGGGATACATACAACATGGCTACAGGAATCCTCGGAGACGTACTCAGTTATCTCCGTCTCTTCGCCCTCGGACTTGCCGGCGGTATGCTCGGTCAGGCATTCAATGACCTTGCACTCAGCGTAAGAGGAGATTCTGTACTGACATGGCTTCCTTTTGTTCTGATTCTCGTTGCAGGACATCTGATCAACATCCTGCTCTCGTCACTCGGAGCATTCGTACATCCTATGCGTCTTACATTCATGGAGTACTTCAAGAATGCAGGATACGAAGGAAAGGGTTCTGCTTACAACCCGCTTACAACAAACAAAGAATAAATTAATAAATAACTAAAAACAATAATTATGAACACAATTGAATTACTTGGTTACATCGGCCTTGCTTGTATGCTCGGCATGTCATTCATCGGTAGTGCATATGGTACAACTATCGCCGGTAACGCAGCTGAGGGCGCTTTGAAGAAGAATTCTGACAGCGCAACAAACTATATGGTGCTTGCAGCCCTTCCTGCATCACAGGGTCTTTACGGTTTCGTAGCATTCTTCTTGTGGCTTGGAAAAGACTTTGCAAATGACGGTATCGCTCTCTTCGCTATCGGCCTTGCAACAGGACTTACATTCCTCTTCTCTTCAATCCGCCAGGGTCAGGTCTGCGCAAACGGTATCATCGGTATCTCACAGGGACACGACGTATTCACCAAGACTCTTATCTACGGTGCGCTTCCTGAGCTTTACGCGATCCTCGCTCTCGTAGCAACATTCATGGCATAATCGACTACAGACATATGCACAAAAAAATCTCGCGATCAGATCGCGAGATTTTTTATTTTATGTAAGTCGATTAATATTCGTCCGGTGCATACTTGAAAGGATCAAGCGGTGATGTGTAATCACAGTAGTCAGATTCTACGAAGAAACGCTTGAGCTCGATCTCTGCATTTTCGAGTGAGTCTGAAGTGTGAACGATATTCTCCTGTGCACTGAGGCTGTAGTCTCCACGGATTGTACCAGGAACTGCCTTGCTTGCCTTTGTTGCGCCTGCCATGTCACGCACAACCTGTACTGCGCTATAGCCCTCCCAGCAGCAGAGAATTACAGGAGCTGCCATCATACCATCGCGAAGCCATGGGAAGAAAGGTCTGTCGAGAAGATGTGCATAATGTACTTTGAGGACTTCTTCATCAAGCTGCACCATCTTCATGGCTACAAGCTTCAATCCTCTCTTCTCAAAACGTGAGATAACCTCGCCCACAAGTCCTCTCTGGAGGCATCCAGGCTTAAGAATTACAAAGGTTCTTTCCATATCTGATATCTGTTTTATGATTAATTACATTCAAACATTCGGCAAGTTAAGAAAATATTCCCTTTAATAAAAATAATAATGCTATCTTTGTGAAAAACACACTGACATGAGTTATAAGTTAAATAGTGACGCTGTATGCGGAATGATTGGATACGGTAGTTGGGCGACAGCGTTGGTACATACTCTTCTGTCAAACAGACAGAACATCTGGTGGCACATACGCAACGCCGAAGTGCTGGAATCCATCCAGACAGAAGGCAGAAATGCAAAATACCTCAACGATATAGAATTCGACAAGGACCTTATCAATGCTACAGACGACATCAATGAAGTCGTAAGGAATTCCGACATCATCATAATCGCAGCTCCGTCTGCCTACCTGCAGGATTTCCTCAAGGACCTTACTGAACCTCTCGACGACAAGTTCGTTCTTTCTGCCACAAAAGGTATCATTCCTGACGGCTATAAGACCATCACAGAATTCTTCAGAGACACATACAACCTCTCTTATGACCATCTCGGACTCATCTCTGGTCCTTCGCATGCAGAAGAGGTGTCAAGAGACAGACTTTCATATCTGACCGTAGCCACAACGGACGAAGATAACGGCAAGGCTATAGGCGCTAAATTCAGCAGGCCTACAGTCCAGATCAGATATTCTCAGGATATCTATGGTATAGAATACGCCGGAATTCTCAAGAACATATACGCATTGGCAGGAGGTCTTGCTGTCGGACTCGGATATGGAGACAATTTCAGAGCAGTGCTTACAGCTGCAGGTGCTCAGGAAATGACACGATTCATCCAGGAGAGCTACCCATTCGAAAGAAACACAATGGAATCTGCCTATCTTGGCGACCTTCTGGTGACATCCTATTCATCATTCAGCCGCAACAGACGTCTCGGACAGATGATCGGACACGGAATAACAGTAAAAAGCGCCTTGAATGAGATGACAATGATCGCTGAAGGATATTTTGCAGCAGAATGCATCAAGCACATCAACGAAAGATTCAATGTCCACATGCCGATTGCAGAGATGGTATACGATGTGCTTTATAAAAGAGCAAATCCTCGCAGAAGGATGAAGGGACTTTCAACTCAGCTATAAAAGAACATGAAGAAGCTATATATGGTCCTGGGCTTCCTCTGCCTGGGATTGACACTTACTGCTCAGAGCGGTATTGTCAACACACGACAAGCAAATCCACAGGATGGCAAGGTACTCACGATGGAGGAGACAATCCTTTCATCCGAACTCTCCCCTGCCAATCTCAGATGCACATGGAACGGCAACGGCCAGCTCATGATACATAAGGACGGCAAGTGGCAGTCATATGATGTAGCAACAGGCACCACACAGGAGTACAGACCAGCAGCATCAAGAAAGATGTCTGCCTATACAAAGGACCAGAGCCTTTGGCTCCGCGACAAGGATGGTAATGAGAAGCTCATTGCCCGGAGTGAGGACAAGAACATCACATATGGCCAGTATACAAGCCGTAACGAATTCGGCATCGAGGAAGGCGTATTCTGGGCCCCTGACAGTTCTAAAGTCGCATTCTACCGCAAGGATGAGTCGAAGGTCACCACATTCCCGCTTCTTGACATCACCACACGCACTGGTTCGCTCAAGGAAATCAAGTATCCTATGGCAGGTATGGATTCAGAGAATGTGCAGTTGTGGGTATATGACATTGCCAGCGGTGAGACAGCAAAGATCGAGGGCGGAGATTTCGGATATGACACATATCTGACAAACATCACATGGGCACCTGACGCATCAAGAATCTACATCCAGGTTCTGGACAGAAGTCAGAAACACCAGAAGCTCAACTCATATGACCCTGCAGATGGTTCTGTCATCAATACTATAGCAACAGAAGACAATGAGAAGTATGTGGAGCCTATGGATCCTCTGTACTTCATTAAAGGATACAATGATATCTTCCTGTACCGCACAGCCAACCGTGACGGCTACAGAAATCTTTACCTCTGCGACAACAGCGGAAACATCCGTAGACTTACATCCGTTGACGCAGACGTGGCATACGCAGGCAATGACGGAAAGTATGTATATTATACTTCAGCAGAGGTTTCACCTGTAGAGAACCATCTCTTCAGAATAGAGATCAAGGGTATCAAGAAAGGCGTTGCCAAAGCCACTTTCGGAAAGGCACAGAGACTTACTGAGGAATCCGGATGGCATGACGTTGCTTTGAGTCCAGACTGCAGCTACTTCACAGATTCATGGAGCAGCCTCACTACACCTAGAGTGGTAGACCTCTGCACTGCTGATGGAAAGACAGTACGCAATCTTCTTACTGCAGAAGATCCTACAATGGCATACGCATATACGGAGATCAGCCTCGGAACAGTAAAGAGCGCAGACGGACAGTATGACAACTGGTACCGCCTGATCAAGCCGAAGGATTTCGACCCTTCAAAGAAATATCCGGTCATCGTATACGTATACGGAGGTCCTCATTCACAGATGGTGCAGAATACATACATGGCACAGCTCCGCAGATGGGAGATGTACATGGCTCAGCGCGGCTATCTCGTATACGTTCAGGACAACAGAGGTACCCAGAACAGAGGACTTGCTTTCGAGCAGGCAATCCACGGACAGTGCGGACAGGCAGAGATGGCGGACCAGATGGAGGGTGTGAAGATGCTTATGGACCTTCCATATGTAGATAAGGACCGTATCGGAGTACACGGATGGAGCTATGGCGGATTCATGACCATATCCCTTATAACCAACTACCCTGACGTATTCAAGGTTGGAGTGGCAGGAGGCCCTGTAATCGACTGGAAATGGTACGAAGTGATGTATGGTGAAAGATATATGGATCACCCTGACACAAATCCGGAAGGTTATGCAAAGACAAGCCTCATAAATAAAGCGAAAGACCTCAAGGGCAAGCTGCTCATCTGCCAGGGTGCAGTCGATCCTGTGGTAGTATGGGAACACAGTCTGAGCTTCATCCGCGAGTGCATCAAGAACAATGTCCAGGTCGATTATTTCCCATATCCGTGCGCAGAGCACAATGTGATGGGCAAGGACAGAGTCCACCTGCATGACAAGATATCAATGTACTTCGAGGACTACTTGTAAAGGAGAACATCAATGAAATCTATAAAGGACATATATAAGATCGGAAAGGGCCCGTCCAGCAGTCATACAATGGGACCTTTCAAGGCGGTCAGACATTATGCAGACCATCATCCGGACACAAAGAAGATCCTGGTCACTCTTTACGGATCTCTTGCGGCGACAGGTAAGGGTCACCTTACTGACTGGGCCTGCGAGGATGCGTTCCGCGAAGGTACAGTCGCTATAGTCTGGATGCCTAAGGAAAACCTGCCTATGCATCCTAACGGAATGAAGGTGGGAGTGATCGGAGCAGACGGAGAGGTCGAGGATGTATGGACATACTACAGTGTCGGAGGTGGAGATATCGTATGCGTCGAGTGTCCTATCGAGACAGAAGGTGGAGACGATGTATATGACCTCACTACCATGAAGGAGATTCTCGACTGGTGCAATACCAATGGTAAGACCTTCTGGGAATATGTTGAGGAAAGAGAAGGCAGAGGAGGTTATCTTTGGGAACACCTCGAAAATGTATGGAAGGTCATGCGAGAGGCTGTAGAAAGAGGTATCGACCAGGAAGGATCGCTTCCGGGACCGCTCAATCTCAGAAGAAAGGCGTCAAGTTACTTCATCAGGGCTGAAGGCTACAGCGATGTTCTCAGAACGAGAGGTCTGATCTTCGCCTATGCTCTCGCCGTGAGTGAGGAAAATGCAAGCGGAGGCACAATCGTCACAGGTCCTACCTGCGGTTCGTGCGGCGTTCTCCCTAGCGTACTTTTCCACATGCAGAAGTTCTATAACTTCAGCGACCAGAGAATCCTCAGGGCACTTGCGACTGCGGGTATCTTCGGAACTGTGGTGAAATACAATGCGTCTGTTTCCGGAGCAGAGGTAGGATGCCAGGGAGAAGTCGGAGTTGCTTGTGCAATGGCAGCTGCCGCTGCTGCACAGCTTATGGGAGGAAGTCCGACGCAGATCGAGTATGCTGCGGAAATGGGTCTTGAGCATCACCTTGGCCTTACCTGCGACCCTGTCTGCGGTCTTGTACAGATTCCATGTATCGAAAGAAATGCATATGCAGCAGCCCGTGCACTTGACGCAGCAATCTATTCAATGTATACAGACGGTCTCCATCGAGTTTCATTCGACAAGGTCGTTAAAGTGATGAAGGAGACGGGCAAGGACCTTCCTTCAGTCTATAAGGAAACCAGCGAGGGCGGACTCGCAAAACATCTATAAAAATGGCCGGACGGAGATTCGACACCTGCTTCTTTGAGCGTTATGCCAAATACACTCTTGAGACTTTCCTCGGGAGCAGCTATTCGGCGCTGATCAATGAAGACAGGCCGGATCTTCAGATGCCGGACAAATCTTTGGGTATCGAGGTCACAAGGGCGATGGAACCGCGCAAGGATGTCGCACAGGACCTGCTTCTTGAAATGGCAGGGGTTGAAAGTCCCTCGGACAACCCTGAAGAAATCAGCCAGATTGTAAAAAGCGGATACGGATACGGTCTTCAGGACGGCCGATACATCGGTCGTCTGGAGTACGAGTATTGGAAGCTTGCATTGCCACTCAGACGCATCATCGAAAGCAAGGTAGGAAAGGTCGGTTCAGGATTTTACGGTGACTTCAAGGAATATGGACTGTACATATTCTGCAAGGACCACCTGAGCGAGGAAGAGGTCAAACTCACTATGGAATATACCAGTGACCTTCAGCGCCACCTTGACATCAGATATTCCAAGATATATCTATCTCTCATTGACAGACTCTATGTCTGTGACCTCACATCCGTCGACAGGACTGAACGCATAACAAAATGCACATCCTACGACATAAGCCGCAAGATGTGCAAGGATTTCTTTCTTAAGTCTTTAGACGACTAAGCTATTTAGAACTTGAAGCTGTCCTTAAGAGACGTTGTCTTGTTGAAGACGAAGTGGTCAGGTGTGCTGTCGTAGTCCTTGAAGAAGTAACCTACGCGCTCAAACTGAACTGCAATACCTGAATTGTCCTCAAGGAGTGCCGGCTCAGCGTATCCCTTTGACACTACGAGAGACTCTGGGTTAAGATAGTTCTTGTAGTCCTGTCCCTCAGGAATCTGTCCCATCTGTGCCTCAGTAAAGAGTTTGTCGTAGAGACGGAGCTCAACCTCCTTAGCATGCTCGGTAGACACCCAATGGATTGTTCCCTTTACTGTACGCCACTCGCCCGCTCCCGGCTTAGAAGTCGGATCGTAAGTACACTTGATCTCTATAATGTTGCCTTCTGCATCCTTCACAACCTCCTGGCACTTGATGATGTAAGTATACTTGAGACGCACCTCTCCGTCCGGCTTGAGACGGAAGTACTTCTTAGGAGGCTCCTCCATGAAGTCGTTTCTCTCGATATATACCTCACCTGTGAAAGGAACCTTACGTGTAGGTCCTTCAGGATCTGCAGGGTTGAGAGGAGCATCGAACCACTCTACCTTGCCCGGCTCCCAGTTTGTGATTGTAAGCTTCACAGGGTCCTGAACCACCATGTAGCGGTTTGAACGCTCGTTGAGGTCCTGACGTACACACCACTCCATCAGCTGGAGGTCGATGAGCTGCTCTCGCTTTGCAACACCCACCTTCTCTGCGAACAGACGCATAGACTCAGGAGTATAACCACGACGGCGGATACCGCAGATGGTCGGCATACGTGGGTCATCCCAACCGCTTACGAAGTTATTCTTCACAAGCTCAAGAAGCTTGCGCTTCGACATCACAGTGTATGTAAGGTTGAGTCTTGCGAACTCATACTGATGTGACGGGAAGATCTCCAACTTGTCGATGAACCAGTCGTAGAGAGGACGGTGTACGTCGAATTCGAGAGTACAGATCGAATGTGTGATGTTCTCGATACTGTCTGACTGGCCATGGGCATAGTCGTACATCGGATAGATGCACCACTTGTCACCTGTACGGTGGTGGTGTGTGTGGATGATACGGTAAAGGAGAGGGTCACGGAAAAGCATGTTAGGATGAGCCATGTCGATCTTCGCACGAAGAACCTTCTCACCGTCAGCATACTTTCCTGCCTTCATGTCACGGAACAGCTGGAGGTTCTCCTCAACGCTTCTGTTGCGGTATGGACTCTCTGTTCCAGGAACCTGAACTGTTCCACGACCTGCACGGATCTCCTCCTGAGTCTGGTCGTCAACATATGCAAGTCCCTTCTTGATCAGTTCCTCTGCCCAGTCATAAAGCTGATCAAAGTAGTCTGATGCATAACGCTCGTTCTCCCACTCGAAGCCGAGCCATTTGATATCTTCTTTGATCGAGTCTACGTACTCGGTATCCTCCTTTACAGGGTTTGTATCGTCGAAGCGGAGGTTTGTCTTTCCGCCATATTTCTTTGCAAGACCGAAGTTGATGCAGATACTCTTCGCATGTCCGATGTGAAGATATCCGTTTGGCTCAGGTGGGAAACGTGTCATCACGGTTTCACACTTGCCTGAAGCGAGATCCGCTTCAATGATTTCCTCAAGGAAATTGAGATTTCTGGTCTCGTTGAGTTCTTTGTTTACCTCTTCCATATCTCTGGTAATAATGAATTTGCAAATAATCCTGCGAATATACGGATTTTTCAGTATTTTTGCGAGCGTAAATCAGAAAATCATACAATATGATAAAGTCAATGACAGGATACGGCAAGGCAGAGGCCTTGTTGGAGACAGGAAAGATTACAGTCGAGGTACGTTCATTGAACGGAAAGACTGCCGACATAAGCATCAAGACATCAATGCTCCCTAAGGATAAGGAGATGGCTGTCCGTCAGAAGATTGCAGCTGAACTCACCCGCGGAAACATCGACTTCTTCGTAACATACGAGCCGAATGCGGCAGACGGCGCAAAGAAGATCAACATGGACCTCGCGATGGAGTATTTCCAGCAGATTTCTGCACTCAGCCAGAAGGTCGGCACATCAAGTCTCCTGATCAACAATCCTAATGACCTGATGTCACTTATCCTTCGTATGCCAGAAGTAATGGATGCAAGAAAACAGGATGTGATCACTGAAGACAATTGGCCTGTAGTCGAGGCATGCATTGATGAGGCGCTCGCAAACATCAATACTTTCCGTGCTCATGAAGGAGAAGTGCTCTATAAGGATGTGACTTCTAATGTTGAGGACATCATGGAGTATTCACGTCAGATCGAGCAGTACGAGACAGCACGCACAGAGGCAATCAGAGAAAAGATCCTCAGCCGTTTTGCCGAATTGAAGGCAGAGCCGGACCAGAGCCGTCTCGAGCAGGAGATGATCTACTACATTGAGAAGTTCGACATCAACGAGGAGAAGGTTCGTCTCCGTCAGCACTGCAAGTACTTCCTTGATACTATCGCAAACGAGCCGAATCCAGGCAAGAAACTCGGATTCATCGCGCAGGAGATGGGACGAGAAATCAACACAACCGGATCAAAGGCAAATCACACAGAGATCCAGAAGATTGTAGTGAAGATGAAGGATGACCTTGAGAAGATCAAGGAACAGAGTCTCAATATCCTATAGTACAGGAATAATATACTGGATACCAAGAGATATGCGTTGGGTATGCGGAAGCACCGCTCCCAGCGCATTTGCTTTTTCTGTCAGGTTGTAACCCTTGTAGAGATAGTGAAGGAACACCTTGAAACCTGAGTCACTTGTGAACGGGAACCACTCCAGACATGCCTGGGCATTCCATGATGTGGTATATCTGCCTGCAGCAAAGACACCGTTTTCCTCATAGACTCCTGCTGTCTCATATGCACCTTTGAGATAGCCGTTCCATTTAGGATGGAACCTGTAATCCATATTGGCGATTACAGTGAAGTACTCTACATTCTGAGCGGTTACCGGCGCCACTGACATATTATTCTGAAGGGTGGTGATTCTCTGCTGGTTATCGAGTGCAGAACGGGCATAGATCACATCGAGATAAGCCAATATCGGACCTTTTTCATAGACGTTTCCACACATCAGATAATAGAGGTTCTTGCCCTTGGCGAGATTACCCACAGAAGCTGAATACATGAGATGGACTGCGCTGTCAGCGAACCAGCCGTGCCAGCACGCTGTCGTAAGAATAGGCAGCTTGGAGCTTTCAATTCCTTCTGGAAGCCCATAAAGATACACATCCTTATCCACAGTACTGCGGTTGTTCGCTACCTGAAGTACAAGATGCTGTGTAGGAGAGAACTTCATGACTCCCATGACACCTGTCTGATAGATGTCAAAGTTATTGTTGAAGTCACTGAACTCTCTGACTTTCAATCCATTTACATATGCCTCATACCCACCGACAGCAAGATACTGCTTGCCGGCAACCAGGTCGAACTTATCTTCATGATGCCATGTGATGTATGCATATTCGATCGATGAAGACATGTTGTCGACAGCGTACGGGTTGCTGTACTTGTTGAACGACTGACGGAAATGATAAGAAAGATTACCGTTCAGGCGTCCGATGATCTCGAGTCGCACTCGGTTCATCTTGAACGAACTCTCGTCGAACCTGTTCTCAGTAAAATATGCATTCGCAGATGCAGCGAACTCAAGGTTGATATGGGATTTGAAACGACCTGTGTTATTGAACAATGTTTTTGTGGAGTCGTTATGTGATATAAGGGGCTCGTTCTGGGCATTTGCCAATAAAGGCAGAAGCAGAAGGAGCATCAATGCCAGTTTCTTCATGTCAGTCTTTTTTCAGACTGCAAATATAATCATTTTCTTAAGTTTGTCCATATCGGTAAACATGTCTGAAACTTTGCGCAGAAAGGCATTGTAACGGTAGTATTCATTCTCCTTGCCGTACATTCTAAGCTCGGAGCGCTCCTTCTCTTCAGCCTTATCAAGAGCTGTACGCACCCTATGTCTTGACACCCCTATCGTAAATGCCACCTTATCTTCGGACATACCGTCAAGGATACACATCGCGTACACATAAATCTGTAGCGGAGTCATATGGGACACAGCTCTGCAATGAAGTGTCCAGGCCTGCTTGGTCACATAATCATCCTGATCATCAACAGTAGGAGAGACATTGATGAACAGGCTGTCTGCTATTCCGAACAGATGCAGGACGCGTCGTCTCAATATTCTCATCCTGCTGAAAGCGAAGGTCTTTCTCAAGAGCCACTCGCCTACAGTAAAACGGTCATCATAGTCCAGGACATCATACCACAAAGAAGTAAACACTCTGACCGTGACATATTCACTGTCCTCACTGTCGCATAATATCCTGAAGGATGTCCTCGAGACCAGGTCGAGATACCTGTCCATGAGTTCCTCAAAAGCCTCTATATCACCGTGGGCGACACCTTTCATCAATGTGATGTCTCCCCTCTCCTCCATTCTTGCATATCTGTCTGAAGTTTCCATAAAAATCATCATCTTCCGCGATGATTTCAAAAAGAATTCCTAAATATGCTTGACATCACTGAATATTTCAGTACCTTGTGTTGCAAGGTATTCTAAAATTTATATATCTTTGTATCGCAATGGCGCAGATCATGCTATCTGCACTCACCACGATATTAAATAAAGTAATACAGAAAAATATGAAACGTACGGTTAATGTAGCGATCGGTGGATGTAGCTTCACTATCGACGAAGATGCTTACAGAGCATTGGATGCCTACCTTGTAAAATTCAAAGGAGCACTTGATTCAAGCAGCTCAAAGACTGAAGTGATGGACGAGCTGGAGGCCAGGATTGCAGACATCCTGAAAGGCAGACTTGGAGGAAGAGAAGTTGTCGACATGAAAATGATCAAGGTAATCATCGAGCAGATCGGCTATCCTCAAGGTTACAGGGAAACCGCAAACACTGATGGTGAATACCACTACAGCGGAACTGATGGAGAAAAGCCGGTCAGAAAGCTCTTCAGAGATCCTGACGGACAGAAGATCGCAGGAGTATGTTCAGGACTTGCCCTCTTTCTTGGAGTCGATGTGACGCTTATAAGAGTGATCTTCCTGGTTGCTCTGATATGCGGTTCTGCCGGATTATGGATCTATATCGTGATATGGATAGCTGCTCCTCAGGCTAAGACAGCTGCAGAGAAATGTGAACTCAGAGGCATCCCTGTCAATGCTGAAAACATCAGAAGATTTACAACCGGACAGTAGTTATGGAAATCAACACAGGCATAATAGAAAACAATAAGACCCAGATGAGACGAGGCGTGCTGGAGTACAGCATTCTTCTTATCCTGGCTTGCGGTGACGAATATGCCTCGTCGATCATCCAGAAGATGAAGGACGTGAACATAATCGTGGCCGAGGGTACCATCTATCCCCTGCTGATACGTCTGAAGAAGCTCGGACTTCTCAACTACAGATGGGAGGAATCGACTCAGGGACCTCCTAGGAAGTACTACATGATTACAGACTACGGCAGGGAGCAGCTCAATGAGCTTGATGCAGCATGGGATGAACTTGCACGAGGCATTGAAACTATCAGAAACGGTTCTAAAGCATAAACTTAAGATGAAGACAACTGAAAACATAAGCCTTTCAGGATATGCATTTACAATAGAGACAGACGCATATGCTGAATTGGGCACATACCTGAACGATATAAAGGCAGCATTCAAGAACAATTCCAATGCGGATGAGATTGTTTCAGATATAGAAGAGCGCATCGCAGAAATTCTTCGCGAAAAGTGCGTGAGCGGAATGGTCGTTGACCTGAATATGATCAATGACATCAAGCAGCGTATCGGAAATCCGAAGGATCTCGCACAGGATGATACAGAGACTGCGACGGAAGAGACAAAGACTGAAACTCCGGACCCAAAAAGAAGCTGGCAGACAAAGAGGCTTTACAGAGACGTCGAGAACAAGGTATTCGGAGGCGTGTGCAGCGGCCTCGGAGCATATTTCGGACTTGACAAGGTACTTTTCCGAATTGCACTGATAATCATCTTCTTCATTACATTCATATGCACGATTGATGGAGACGGTCCATATTTTTTCATTCCGGTTCTTGCTTATATCGGCCTTTGGATTGCGATGCCGGCAGCACGTACCGACGAACAGAAACGAGAAATGACGGGCAGGCCGGTTGACCTTGAAGGATATAAGGACAACGGATTCGATTTCAAGAAAGAAATTAAGGAAACATCAGAATCCCCTGCTATAAAGGCAATTACTAGAGTCGGAGGCATCTTCATCGGAATCATGCTTATGCTCATGGGCTTCGGAGGAATGGCAGGCAGCGTATTCATTCCATCTACATCTACTATAGTAAGCCATGAGATTGCAGACAGCATCGATGAGTGGGGCATCCATTCTGCAGAAGAGCAGTTTGTTTCAGACCTGCTTATGAATAATGAAACATTCTGGGTAATGCTTGTCGTCATCGTGGGCATCATGAGCCTCTGGTTCATATATAACGGAGTGATGCTTACCTTCAACCTGAAGTACCCTTCATGGAGACCTGGACTTGTAATCTTCATTTCATGGGTCATCAGTATCTTTGTATTTGCTGTTTATGTGGGAAAGATTGCAATTGAGGCATTCGGTACATTCGTAATAATTGCATAGATAACAAACATATGTCAAAAAGAATCATCATCAAGATCATCACTCCCCTTTTATTAATAATGCTTTCGCTCAATGCGTCAGCACAGACATTGAAGGGCAAGGTTGTGGACGAAAACAACGAGCCTTTGGCATTTGCAAATATAATGCTCCAGAAAGCAGACTCCACTTATCTTAGCGGATCCATGACTGATACTCTCGGAATCTTCACCTTGAACAATGTTCCGGAGTCCCAAATGATACAGATATCCTTCATCGGTTATGAATCATACCATGCACCGATAAAGGGGACAGATTTCGGAACCATCAAGATGGTTCCTGACACGGAAATGCTGGGCAAGGCTGTGGTGAAAGGCTATCTCCCGAAAACTGTAATCAAAGGAGATGCATATGTAACTCCTATTGAGAACAGCGTCCTAGCAAAGGCCGGATCAGCCAATGATGTCCTCAAGAAACTGCCAGGAATCATCTCAAAGGATGGCGGAATCGAAGTCATCGGTAAAGGAGCACCAGTAATATACATCAACGGCAGACAGGTCAGAGACAACTCTGAGCTCGAGCAGCTCAACTCAAGCGAAATCAAGTCTGTGGATGTCGTCCAGAACCCGGGAGCCAGATATGATGCGACAGTCAAGGCTGTAATCAGAATCCAGACAATCAAGAGAGTCGGAGACGGTTTCAGCTTCGATGTCCGTTCAAGCGTATGGCAGTCGGAAAACACAGACCTGAACGAGACGGTTAACATGAACTACAGACACAAGGGACTGGACATTTTCGGTTCTGTCGTTTATACAAAGAATGAGAATCTTCAGGAAACTGACATGCTTCAGACACTTCAGTCATCCCAGAAACTTGAAACAGAACAGACGGGAATCTTCACAAACAAAATCCGGAATCTGACCCCGACATTGGGTCTGAACTGGCAGATCAGTGACAGACACTCAGTCGGTCTTCGATACAGACCTGACTTCATGTTAGATATGTCAACATATCAGGACAGTTATGCCAAGGCTTGGTTGAACGGAGTCCTGGATGACAACACCAACACAAAATCAACCGGAAGTTCGGGACTTGCTCCGACCCATCAGGTCAACATGTACTACAATGGAACTGTCGGCAAGATGAACATCGACTTCAATGCTGACTTCCACGATAACAGGAGCGAATCCAAAACATTATACGATGAGCAGAGCGAGCTGCAGGAAAACCGCATCATGCACACAGAAAGCCAGACTCACAACAGGCTTTATGCTGCCAAGCTGACACTCACCTACCCTCTGTTCAACGGTCTCCTCACAGCAGGAAGCGAATATGCAGATACCCATCGTGAAGATGATTACATCAACAATGAAGGTTTTGTACCGACCGCACATACGAAGATCAACGAAACCGAGTTCAGTGCATACATGGAATACATATACCCACTGAAGTTCGGAAGCATCTCGGCTGGCGTAAGATATGAACACATCGGCTTCGACTACTACGAAAATGATGTACTGAAGAAGGACCAGAGCAGGAAATATGACAACTTCTACCCTAATGCATCTTTCAACGCTGCAGTGGGACAGTTCCAGTTCCTCCTCAACTACTCTGCGAAGACGACAAGACCACACTACAGTTATCTGAGCAATTCGCTTATATACATAGACCGATACAGCATGCAGCAGGGAAATCCTCTGCTCAGGCCTGAGATGAACCATGATGTTTCACTCACTGCCGTATGGAAATTCATCCAGGCAGGAGTAAGCTATCAGCTGATAAAGGATGCCATCCTCCACAGAGTAACAGTGCAGAAAGACAACAGCGATGCCATCCTCATCTACTATGATAACTTTGACAAGAACATCCCTACAATGCAGGTGATGGTTTCTGCATCTCCTACGATAGGCATCTGGTACCCGAGAATTACAGTTGCATTGGTCAAGCAATGGCTGACAGTGATATCAAACGACGAAGATATAGAACTGAACAGGGCGATTCCTGTCTTCTCCTTCGGTAACACCCTGACCCTGCCGAAAGGCTTCATGCTTAATGTAGATTACACTTACCAGGGAAAGGGAGACAGCAGAGTGTACCGGATGGACAAGAGCCAGAACTCTCTCAATGTATCTTTAAGGAAAGGTTTCCTGAAAGATGCGCTGACTGTAGAGATCTTCGCAAACGACATATTCGATGACCAGACAACTTCTGTCAGAATGTTCAGTGACACTTACGCACTGCATCAATGGAGCAGATTGGACACCAGAAACTTCGGCCTCACCCTCCGCTACCGCTTCAACAGCGCCCAGAGCAAATATAAGGGCACCGGCGCCGGAACATCGCAGAAAGACCGTATGTAAACTAACGTAATGTCTTATAGGAGAGAATGTGGACTGTCACTCCGATGGCGAGAAGGATGAAGAAGAGGCGGAACGCCCAGTGATCGGCCACAAATATAGCACAGTACAGCAGTGTCAGCCAAAGCGTTGATACTGCTGTTATCTTTACACGGAGCGGAATGGCCTTGTGCTTCACAAAATTTGAGATATAGGTACCCATACGCGGATGATTCATCAGCCAGTCATACAGATTCCTGTTTCCCTTCATGAAAAGAAACGCTGCTAAAAGAAGCAGCGGTGTGGTCGGAAGTACAGGAAGAAAAGCCCCCAGGATACCGAGTCCCAGGGATAACAGGCCCAATATGGTCAGGAGATATTTCATCATAGGCCCAACCTTTCAGTTACGTACCTCACGCTGGCAGCGTATTCATCGTCGGTCGTGAGATGCTCTATGATCATAGGCATGGCTGGATTTTCCGCATCCGCAAGACGCGCATATGATTCGAGGTCGAGGGTACCCATACCGCAGGCACATTCTTCAAGCTGGAAGGTATATTCCTCCTTCAGCCTGATGTCCTTGAGGTGGCAGCTGCAGATCGTTCCATGCAGCTTTTCGAAACACTCGTGCAGGAACTCATCGTTGAAGAAATATTTCTGAGGTGATGTGATCATGTTCACGACATCAAGATGGGTTCCGAACTCAGGTCTGTCCACATCCTCAATAAGACGCAGATACTCGTCCGGACTGCTCGGAATCATCCATGGCATCGACTCTATGCTGAACTTAGTATGCTTAGGACGGGCACAGTCGATGATCTCACGCACCATCGCCACCGCCATCTTCCAGAGTTCAGGAGTGAAATTGCCGCGGTATCCGCCATCCCATCTTGGTCCATACGGAGTACCGACAACATTGACACAGCATACCGCACCTATGGCATCAGCCATCCTCAACTGCTCCACAGCATAATCGATCCATTTCTGACGCTCCTGAGGATCAGCAGCCAGAGTATTGCGCCAGATGCCCACCTCAGCTATAACAAGTCCTGCTTCATCAGCCGCCTTCTTATATGCCATGAACTTTTCCTCTCCGTCAGTGAACGACGCAGGAAAATTCACAGACTTCAAGCCCAATGCCTTATGCTTTGCAGCCCAATCCTGAGGATCCGTATGCTCCAGCTGCGATGATATTCCCAAAAACATTAAAAATTCCTCCTATGAATTACTGTAGGATCCATCTCATCCAGCGAAGCCACGCCAGTACGTGCCATGATTCCTGCAAGCTCGGCAGTCATCTCGTTGATTCTCTGCGAAACGGCCTCCGGACCTGACTTGAGGAGAGGCATCAGATGACGTCCCACCGACACAGCCTTCGCACCGAGGGCAAGACATTTATATACATCCATACCGCTTACGATACCGCAGTCGACAAACACAGGAATCTCGTTTCCGATAGCTGAAATGATGTCCGGAAGTACCATGAGAGGAGGTACAGAATACTGTACCATACCGTGGTGGTGAGAAACTACAAGTCCGGCACATCCGGCCTTGACGCATTTCTCGGCATCACGCGGACTCAACACACCCTTCACGACAAACGGCACACCTGCAGCCTGCACGAACTCACAGAGTTCCTCAGTCGTCTTCGGTTTCATCGGGAGACCGAACACATCGTCATAGCCGCCGTTCGCATTGAACGCATGGTCTGTATCCATACCGACAGCAATGCATCCCTGTGCCACAGCATGCCCGATCTTGCGGAACACTTCCTTATTGTCAGCATGCGGCTTTATGATCTTGATGGACTTTGCACCTGTAGCCACTACCCTTTCGAGTTCCTCATCCTCTCCCATTCCTACCCAATGGCAGGCATTGCTGAGCTGTGCACCCTTCGCATAGACAGACATGCCGTCATTAGTCGTATTGTGCAGATGGGAAAGAGCCGCTGTCATGACCGGAGTATCGAATTCATGTCCAAAGAGTGTCATTCTGGTCGACGGAAGCACAGAATCGATGTAGCGGGTCTCGACAAGCAGAGAGTCGAAATAATCACGGGTGATTGTATCAGGGTTTGAAGAGTATTTCATAATTATTTTCTTTTAGATATTTCCATATTGATCTGATCCATTCTTTCGTCGGAGAGTTCATATTTTCCAATGACGAAGATAGCAACCACGAAGAGCAGTGCAGGAATGAGGGTCACGAGCCAGAGGATACCCTGCTCGGCAAGAGGTGTCTGCGACTTTGCCGCAGCATCAAAGCCTACCCATGCAAGCACAAGTCCAGGGATGACACCTCCAAGAGCCATACCTGCCTTCATGAAGATACATATCAAGGCATTCACTATGGCAGCTACTCGCCTTCCGGTAGTATATTCGCCGAAAGTCACAACCTCAGGAACCAGAGCCCACATATATCCTGTCGCCACTAGCACGCCCGCACTCTTTATGAACTGCACGATGCAGAGCAGAGGGAAGCATGCCTTCAGAGCAGGCACGGACACGACCGCATACATCAGGACCATGCCGACGATCGATATGGTCAGGAAGATTCTGAACATTCCTGCCTTTCCTACCTTCTTCTTGATCGCAGGGACCATCGGCATGAAGACAAACGCAGGTATGGTTCCCAGCCACATGAAGACAGTCATCATGAGTGGCGTTGCACCGACATTATATGTCATGAAATAAGAATCCGCCGCATTGCTGACACTCATGGTAGTAAAGGCTACGATGAAGAAGATGGACAGCACACGGAGAGGTCTGTTGCGGACAAGCTCCATCCACAGGTCACTCACCTTGACATTTTCAGTATCCTTCGCATCCATCACGATACGTTCCTTGCTTTCAAAGAAGCAGAAGAGCAGAAGAGCAAGGCCTGTAAGAGCGAATATGCTCATTGTGATGAACCAGGCGGCAGCTGACTCCGGAGTATTATATACAGCCTCCATCTTTCCGGTATCCGCATTATACACCTTCGGAGCAAATATTGCGATGACAAGAGGAAGAGTCTTGATGATCAGACCTGCCAGGTTCGCAAAAAGCATACGGACACTTGTAAGGATCGTGATCTCATCCGTATCTCTGGTAAGTGACGAATTAAGAGCTCCATAAGGAACATTGATCAGAGTAAAGCACATGCTCATTCCCACATATGTGATGTAGGCGTAGAGCAGCGATCCGCTGAAACCGTTCCAGAAACATAGCATGGCGAAAGCGGCAAGAGGAATTCCTGCAAAGATCAGCCATGAACGGTATTTTCCCCATCGAGGATTGGCCTTGTCGATGAAGGCACCGACAACAGGATCCCATATAACATCAATAATACGGACTACAAGAAACATCACAGCAGAGACGTTTGGCTTGAGTCCGTATATATTTGTATAGAAGAAGAGCAGCCAGATGCTGACAGTCTGATAAATCAGGTTCTGAGCAAGATCTCCGGCACTGAAGCCGATACGCTGTCTCCATGTAAGCTTGTAACAACCGTTTTCCATAGTTTCATCGAATGGTTGTTACAAATATAGGAAAATATCTTAATAATTCTCCTTCATCGGCTCGAAGTAAGCCTGAGGGAAGAGACATGCTGCACAAGTCTTAGGAGCAGCCTCGGCCTCTACGATGTAACCGCAGTTACGGCACTGCCACCAGATCTTACCGTCTCTCTTGAAGAAGTCACCGTCAGTGAATCTGCTGAGAAGCTTGAGGTAACGACGCTCGTGCTCAGCCTCAACCTTTGCAATATTCTTGAATGCAGCTGCAATTGCTGGGAATCCTTCCTCTGATGCAACCTCTGCAAACTCCTTGTAAAGGACATCCCACTCTTCATTTTCGCCCTTAGCTGCAGCGAGAAGGTTCTCAGTGGTTGTACCTACCACTCCTGCCGGATAAGTTGCAGTGATCTCAACCTCACCACCTTCGAGGAAGCTGAAGAATCTCTTTGCATGCTCTCTCTCCTGCTCCGCTGTCTCCATGAATACAGCCGCTACCTGCTCATATCCTTCCTTCTTTGCAGCTTCTGCAAAGAATGTGTAACGTGATCTTGCCTGGCTCTCGCCTGCAAATGACTTGAGAAGATTCTGCTCAGTTCTTGTACCTTTAACGCTTTTCATATTTTAATACTTATTTTATAAATTTAACTTTTACAACTTATCACTTTGTTCGCGGTCGTACATAACATGAAAATATGTATCTACATTATCGCTACGCTTAAATCATTACTTACTATCGTAAAATTTTTAAACGACCATTTGGTAATGCAAAGGTAATACTATTTTTCTAATTTGGAAATATTCTAAATTAAATTTTGAAGTTTTTTTGCATTTTTTCTGATTTTTATGTTGTGGCACGAGTTATGCAAGTACTACAGCAACTTCTAGATAGTTAAACATAAATATTGAACGAACTGAAAAGCCGCCCGACGAAGTGATTTCGAGGGCGGCTCTATATTTCATGATATTTATTTCAGTACGACTGTATCGAACCATTTCTCGAGCTCTTCGCTCCACTCGGTCTTGTAGATGTAGTTGTCACCCCAACCGAAACCATGACCACCAGAAGGATAGATGTGCATTGTGGCACTTACCTTGTTCTCTACGAGAGCCTCATAGTAAAGAAGGCTGTTCTTGATTGGAACGAGGAAGTCATCTGTTGCAGCGAGGATGAATGCAGGAGGTGTGTCAGCAGTAACCTGCTTCTGGTTTGAATAAAGGTCAAGCATCTCCTGAGAAGGATTGTCACCAAGCAGTCCGAAAACTGAACCGTCATGTGTATACGGCTTCTCGAATGTGATTACAGGATAAACGAGAATCTGGAAATCAGGGCGAGTAGCTGCATCAACAAAATGTGTAGAAGCTGTAGAAGCAAGGTGTCCGCCTGCTGAGAATCCCATTACACCGATATGAGTCACGCCAAGATCAGTACGGCCTCTCATGATACGCATAGCCTGCTGAACATCGCTGAGCGGAACATCATGATGACCACGAGGCATTCTGTACTGAAGGAGACAGCATGTGAAACCACGGGCATTGAGCCATGTCCTGATATCACGTCCTTCATGTGTCATTGAAAGGACAGAATAACCGCCACCAGGGCAGATGATGATACAGCGTCCGTTCGGATTTCTTGCAGGATATATTTCAAGAATAGCTTCCTGATAGTTCTCACCCTGAGGGTCGTTTGCCACGTCATAAGTAAATGCGTTAGGAGCTCCATCCGGCCAAACCTTGATAGTCTCCTGTCTTGGTCCCCAGAATCCGGGACCGCCTGGCTGCGCAAATGCAGTCAATGATAATGCCGCCAATGCGAGCATCAAAGCAATCTTCTTCATAAATAGGTTATAATTAGTGTTGACACAAAGTTAAGCAAACTTTTGTTATCTTTGCGATGATGGCGACAGAAAATATAAAAATGAATATCATATGAAAAAGACTTTCAGAACTATCCTGGCTGCGGTTGTAGCCCTGGCAGGGACCGTCACGGCGAAAGCTGACGAAGGAATGTGGCTCCCGTCCCTCATATCCCAGAGGATTGCGGACATGCAGGAGAAAGGATTCAGACTTGACGCTGACGACATCTACAACATCAATCAGGCATCTCTCAAGGACGCTGTAGTGCTTTTCGGAAGAGGTTGCACCGGAGAACTTGTTTCCGGAGAGGGACTTCTCCTCACTAACCACCATTGCGGATACAGTCAGATCCAGCAGCACAGCAGCGTGGAACACGACTATCTTAGGGATGGTTTCTGGGCAATGAGCCGCGATGAGGAACTCCCGAACAAGGGACTAAGCGTGAGTTTCCTTGACCGAATGGAAGATGTGACATCAGTCATTCTTAACGGATACGACCCGAACATGACTGAAGAAGAAAGAGTCGCACTGGTAAAAAAGAACAGCTCCGCACTGATCGAAGAAACCACAAAGGCCGGAAACGGCCTCAGAGCGACTGTGGAGGCGCTGTATTACGGCAACCAGTACTTCCTGTTCGTATACCGTGAATATAACGACGTTCGTCTTGTGGGAGCACCGCCTTCATCGATCGGAAAGTTCGGCGGCGACACAGACAACTGGATGTGGCCTCGTCACACAGGAGACTTCTCGATGTTCAGAATATATGCAGACAAGGACAACAATCCTGCTCCATATTCGAAGGACAACGTCCCATACAAGCCGAAGAAGTTCTTCCGTATATCTACAGCAGGTGTACAGGAAGGTGACTTCACATTCATCTATGGTTTTCCTGGAAGTACAAAGGAGTACATGCACTCGGAGGGAGTCCGCTATATCGAAGAACTTGGCGATCCACATAAGATCGCACTCCGCACCCTCCGTCTGGACATCATGAACCGCCATCAGGGACAGAGTCAGAAGGTGCGTATCCAATACTCTTCAAAGAATGCGAATGTATCCAACGCATGGAAGAAATGGCAGGGAGAAGTTAAGGGCATCAGGAAGATGAAGACCGTTGCCACAAAGCAGGAGTATGAAAAAGCATTCGCATCATGGGCAAAAGGCACTGAATATGAAGGTCTTATCGAGAAGATAGCAGCTCTTTATGAAGAACTTGAGCCATACGCTTTCGCTACAGACTACTACAGCGAGACAGTACGCACCATCGAGCTTGCCAACTTTGCAATGAGCATGGCCCGTCTTTTCGTCATAAAGGACGATGTCATGAGCTTTGACAAGACAAGAGCAGCAGAACTCGCAGAATCATTCTACAAGGACTGGTACCAGCCTATCGACCAGGAGTCGTTCGCCGCTGTCATGACCCAGTATGAAAAGAATGTTCCGGAAGAATTCAAGCCTGCATATTATAAGGCTCAGATGGAGAAATATGGCAATGCTCAGGCATGGGCAGACGACATGTTCGGCACTTCCCTCTTCACAGATAAGGCAAAGGTGAGCGAGCTTACAGCAGAAGATAAGGACCAGGTCTTTGCAGATCCGGCATTCGTATTCTTCAATGAGTTCCTGAAATGGTACAGCGCAGACGTCCAGCCGCAGACAACACGTCTGAACCGCGAGCTTGACCTCGCTTACCGCGACTATATGCGCGGACAGATGGACTTTGCAGAAGCGACAGACGGACCTGCAGGCAGAGAGGCATTCTATCCGGATGCTAACCTCACTTTAAGAGTGGCATACGGTCACATCAAAGGCTACTCCCCTGCAGACGGAGTGTATTATACCCCTTCATCAACAATCAAGGGAATCATGGAGAAGGATAATCCGGATATCTTTGACTACAACATTCCACAGCGTCTTCGCGACATCTATGCACAGAAAGACTATGGAAGATGGGCAGATGCTTCAGGTGAGGTTCCGGTATGCTTCATTGCGACAAACCATACCACCGGAGGAAACTCGGGAAGCCCTGTCATCAATGCTGACGGCGACCTGATCGGTCTCAACTTCGACCGTGTGTGGGAAGGAACCATGAGCGACATCGTCTTCGATCCGGAAATCTGCCGCAACATCGCTCTCGATGTCCGCTATGTACTTTTCACAATCGAAAAGATCGGAGGCGCGGAATATCTGTTCAACGAAATGGTATTTGCAGAATAATCCGTCAGACATACGACAAATCGAATCAACGCATGAGGGATGTGCCACAACTTGGCACATCCCTCTTTTATCTTTGCATCATAAACTTAAAAATGGAGGTAATTATGTGGTTCGCAGTCATTGTTTTCGTTTGTCTGGCAACTGAAGTATTGAGCTATCTTTCAGGAGGAGAAATTGAGATCGGCACTAAAAAGTAAATGCTGTGCTTTTTGCATGATTTTTTGTATATTTGTAGGATGCAACATAAATCATGAAGTATATGAAACGACTTGAAGGAAATGTAACAATCATCACCGGTGGCGGAAAAGGCATCGGGTTCGGCCTCGCAGAGGCTTTTGCAGAAGAAGGTTCAAACCTTGTACTTACAGGTAGAACAGAGTCAAGACTTGTTGATGCAAAGAACAGACTTGAGGCTAAGTACGGAATCGAAGTACTCCCCATAGTTGCTGATGGTGCCGACGAAGACGCTATCAAGAATGTAGTTGGAAAGACTGTCGAGAAGTTCGGCAAGATCAACACACTTGTAAACAACGCACAGGTATCGAAATCCGGACTTCCTCTGGTAGAGCACAGCAGAGAAGACTTCGACCTTGCAATCTATTCAGGACTTTACGCAGCATTCTTCTATATGCGTGAATGTTTCCCATACCTTAAGGAGACAAAGGGTTCTGTAATCAATTTCGCATCTGGTGCCGGCCTGTTCGGAAAACTCGGACAGTCATCTTATGCAGCTGCAAAGGAAGGCATCAGAGGAATGTCACGCGTTGCCGCAGCAGAATGGGGCCCTGACGGAATCAGAGTGAATGTAGTCTGCCCTCTCGCAATGACGGAGAGTCTTGCACAGTGGAGAGACAACTATCCAGAACTTTTCGAAAAGACCATCCAGGGCATTCCTCTCGGACATTTCGCAGATCCTAAGGAAGACATCGGACGCGTATGCGTGTTCCTTGCGTCCGAAGACGCACATTATGTGACCGGAGAAACAATCACCCTTCAGGGAGGCAGCGGATTAAGACCATAACAAGATGAATCCCTGTTTTGCAATAATAGACAGAAACACATTGGAAAGTACAGCTCTCAAAGATATTCTTTGGGAGTTGTTCAACCATGTGGAACTCCATATGTACAACTCTATTGATTCGTTCATCCGCGATTCAAACAGACACTTTGTCCATTTTTTTGTCAGTTCAGAACTGCTTTTCTCAGATTCGGATGAGTTTGACACATTGAAGCATATGACGACTGTTCTGACAGACGGCAAGAACCCCAATATAGACCAGTCCGGCTACCGTACGTTGGACATTACTGCCAGTGAGGAAGAAATCGTCACAAGACTGATGGACCTTCAGAAGATGGGCCATTACGGCGAAATGACAGCGACAGTCAAGGAAATGTCCGGTTCAAAGAAGAACAGGCTTTCCGACAGAGAGAAAGACGTTCTGCGTCTTATGGTCAAAGGCCTCATAAACAAGGAGATAGCAAAGGAACTGAACATCTCCACTACAACTGTAATCTTCCACCGCAACAACATCTGCGACAAGCTACAGACCCGCTCGATCGGCAAACTGACCATCTACGCCGTACTTTCAGGCATAGTCAGCATCAAAGAAATCTGATAAATTGCACACAGACTGCAACATTCCGTTTCGTCAAGCGTCTATATAGGTGAAAAGAAACTTGATGAGAAATTCCATTGACATAGAAAAGGTTTATGACACGATGTCCCAAAGGCTGTACAACATCAGCCTGAGGATTGTCGGCAACAGTGCTGATGCGGAAGAAATCATGCATGATTCCATCCTCCAGTACTGGAAGTTCGGCAAAAATCAGGACATCATAGACCTCAGGAAATGGCTGTCAAGCGTATGCATCAGAAAATCCATTGACAAACTCAGGGAAAGACACAGATGGAAAGACTTCCTTGAAGGGTATGAAGACCCTGCATTGGAAGAAACAGTGGAAGAGGATCTTGAATACGACATTCAGACAATCAGGAATGCCATGGCATCTCTCCCAGACAATTATAGAATGGTTCTCTCGCTTCATCTTTTTGAAGGATATGACTATCAGGAAATATCACAGATAACCGGAGCAAAAGAGAACACGATCAGATGCCTCTACATGAGAGGAAAACAGAAACTGGCAGCAGCCATCAGACATAACAGATCATGACAGAACTTGAAAGATACATACGTGACAACCGTGAAGAGTTCGACTCGACACAATTACCTTCGGACAGCCGCAGAAGGTTCATGGAAAAAGTAGCTGCTGAGAAAAGAAGGAGCCGCACAAGGTTCATAAGCATGACATCTGCCGGTATAGCTGCAGCATTCGCCGCCTTTGCTGTGCTGCTCCACGAACCGGATATGGAAAGGACCCTGAAGCGTCATCATACAAGGATGACAGAAAAGGAACTTGACATCATCACACTGGCTGAAGCCACAAATCCATATGAAATGGATGAAGTGATGAACAACATAAGGGCCATCACGTTTGAGGCGATCCCTCTGGAAGACCAGCTTCCTGATGAGCTTCCGACGAGGGAAAAGATACAAATCCTCAACGATTACTACAACCAGAAATATGAGGCCCTTGAGAGCCTGCTGGCACAATTATAACAATCCGAAAATAAACAGATAAAGATATGAAGAAGTTATTTATTACCCTGGCAGTGATGACACTTGCAATTTTTGCTGCCAATGCGGAAGAAAAGACCAAAAGCTACAACTTCGGGGACATCAGAAGCCTCAACATCGGTTACATGTATGAGGTTGTTGTCACCGAAGGTACATCAGATGCTGTCGAGGTTGTCTATGACAGTAAATTTGAAGAGTACCTGAAGGTCAACTACAGTTCAGACTCACACTGCCTTAATGTGTCGATGAAGGACAATCTTCCGAAAATGTTGAAGACAGGACAGCTGCCACGCATCAAGGTTTATCTTGAAATGGACATGATTGCAGACATTGACGTCAGTGGAGCTGCAGCAGTCACATTCAAAGGAGAATTCAAGAGCGACAAGGCCGATATCGAACTTTCAGGAGCATCAAAGATCAACGATCTTAAACTCAACGGAAAAAGCCTTGACTTCTCATGCAGCGGTGCATCTAAGGGAAGTGTCAGCGGCGATTTCTCTGAAGATGTTGAAATTGAGTTGAGCGGTGCATCAAAAGCCAGCTACACCGGCAACTGCAAGAGTCTCAACGCAGAACTCAGCGGAGCTTCAAAAATTGAAATGAACGGAAGCGCTGACAATGTAGAATACGAGTGCAGTGGAGCCAGCAAGATTGAGGCAAAGAAATTTGTAGCAAAAGACGCGATGGTGACTCTGAGCGGAGCCAGCACAGCTGACGTACATGCAACAGACCACCTGACATACTCAGTTTCAAGAGCATGCCGAATCACATACTACGGAGATGCATTCCTTAAGAATATCTCTCCAGAGAACAATGTTGTAAAAGGAAAACTTTAATGGACTAATCGTCCTGACGACGGAGCGAGAAGAAGAACTGAAGTCCTCCCTCAAGACGATTGATGACGCTTACGCTTCCTCCGTGGAACTTTATGGCGTTCTTTACGATTGAAAGGCCGAGACCAGAGCCACCTACATCTCTGGCACGGCCTTCATCTATTCTGTAGAAGCGCTCAAAGATCTTTTCAAGGTGGTCCTCAGGGACTCCTATACCTGTGTCATAATAGGTAAGATAACAGAACTTATCGATGGTGCTGTAGCACTCGATATGCATTGTCACGCCTTCACCGGCATACTTCAAGGTATTCTCGACAAGATTTCTGACAATCGTATAGACAAGCGTCCTGTTTGCAACCAGATGTGTTCCGGAGGACAGCATATTCTCTACGACATTACCCTTTTCTGCAATTCTGTCAGCAAGATCGTCAAAGACCTCATTGGCAACCTCATAAAGATCGATCTCTTCCTTGCGTAACTTGTCTGACCTCTCCTCCATCTTGGAGATGAGAGCCATGTCAGTAATGAGTTCGGACAGACGGAGAGTCTGGTTGTACGCCTTCTCGATAAAGACCAGCTTCTTTTCAGGAGCCATGTCAGGACAGGCGATGATTGTCTCAAGATAACCTCTGATACTGGTGACCGGCGTACGCAACTCATGAGCGATATTGCTGGTCATCTGCTTCTTGAGGTTCTGACTCTGGATTTCAGCCTTCTGCTGGCTTTTCTTCCATATACGATAAATGAATGCTCCTGCTGCAAGAAGGATCAGGGCAACTACAATATATGTGACGATTATCAGGGTCTTCATCAGTCTGCTTGATTAAATATGTAACCGAATCCCGACCTGTTGGTCAGATAACCTTTGCAGACGCCGAGCTTGCTTCTGATTCTGGCGATGTGGACATCAACTGTCCTGTCAAGGACATAAGGAGCATCCTTCCAGAGCTCGTTGATAAGGTCTTCTCTTGAATAGATCTTTCCGGGATTGGAAGCAAGCAATGAAAGCACTTCGTATTCCTTCTTTGAGAACATAACCTTCTGACCGTCGACATAGACCATCTTGGTTGCGAGATCTATCTTGAGACGGCCATACTCAAGCATATCAGGAAGTTTTTCCTCAACAGGTGCAAAACGACGGAGGACAGCCTTGACGCGTGCTATGACTTCATGGATGGAGAACGGCTTAGGAATATAGTCGTCTCCTCCTGCAGAAAAACCTGTAAGCAGATCATTTTCAGAACTTTTTGCAGTTAGAAAGATGATCGGGACCTTGCTTCCACGCTCATTTCTGAGCACTTCTGCCATACTGAATCCGGACATGCCTCCCATCATCACATCCAGCAGGATGAGGGCATGTTCTGGGCCTAAGACTTCAAGAGCCTCTTCCGCAGATGAGGCACATTGCACAGAAAAACCGGCATTTTCAAGGTTGAACTGAAGGATCTCCCTGATGTCTGCCTCGTCGTCAACGATAAGTATCTTTCTTTCCATGATTACCAAAATTGCTATACAAAGATAAAAAGTAATTTTATTAACTTCGCATTAATAACGGATACATCATGAAATTTATTCATATATCAGACCTGCATATCGGCAAGAAGGTGAATGAGAAGTCACTTATCGAGGAGCAGACACATATTCTGGATCAGATCTGCGGGATAATTTCTGCGCAGAATCCGGATGCCGTCCTGATCGCCGGGGACGTATATGACAAGGCAGTGCCTTCGGGAGAAGCGGTCATGGTATTCGACGATTTCCTGACAAGGCTTTCAGGCATATGCGGACATACATTCATCATCAGCGGAAACCACGACAGCGCGGAAAGAATGGCTTTCGGAGCACGACTGATGGACAGCAGAGGCATCCACCTCTCCCCTGTCTACAACGGTTCGGCAGAGCCAGTGACACTGACAGACGAGTATGGAGAGATAGATATATACATGCTTCCATATGTCAGACCGGCAAATGTACGCCACTTTCTCTCGGAGGATGAAAAGGAAGAGGTCTGCTCATATGATACGGCCGTCCGTAAGGCTGTTGCAAAGATGGGGATCAACCCTGAGCGGAGGAATGTCCTCATGACCCATCAGTTCGTGACTGATGCTGTAAGGAGCGAGTCGGAGGATGTAAATGTCGGAGGCGTCGACAATGTGGACGCATCGTCATTCGCGGACTTTGATTATGTGGCCTTGGGACATCTACACCGGCCTCAGGACTGCGGAGATGCACGCATAAGATACAGCGGCAGTCCGCTGAAGTATTCGTTTTCAGAAGTAAATGACCATAAGAGCGTTACGCTCGTCACTATCGAAGAGAAGGGTACCTTGAAAAAGGAACTTATTCCATTGGTCCCCCTTCATGACTGGCACGATCTCAAGGGCACATACGACGAGCTGACTGCACGTGAATATTACCTCGGCACACCTTGGACTGAGGATTTCGTGAGGATCACGTTGACTGACGAGCACGATATACCGGATGCAATCGGAAAGCTCCGAAGCATTTATCACAACCTCATGGAACTGAGATACGACAACAAGCGGACAAGAAGCGGAAACACCGTGATGGAAGGCTGTGCCGGAGCTGAAAACAAGACACCTCTGGAGCTGTTCAACGAGCTGTATATCAAACAGAATGGTGATATTCTCAACCAGCAGCAGGAAGAATACATGAAGAAGATTATAGAAACTATCTGGGAGGAAGAGAGATGAGACCGTCGAAGCTTACGATGTCGGCATTCGGCCCGTATGCGTCTGCCGTGGAGATAGACTTCACCCTTTTCGGAAGACAGGGACTGTATCTCATTTCCGGAGATACCGGTGCAGGAAAGACTACCATCTTCGATGCCATCACTTTCGCTCTGTACGGAGAGCCGAGCGGTACCAACAGGGACAGCGGAATGTTCCGTTCCAAATATGCTGACGAGAAGACTCCGACATATGTCAGGTTGGAGTTCGAATACGACGGAAAGACCTATGTGATCGAGCGTAATCCTGCATATGAAAGACCGAAGGAAAGAGGAGAAGGTACGACGCTTCAGAGTGCCAACGCCACCCTATGGATGCCGGGGTCGGCTCCAGTTGCCGGCCTTAAGAATGTAGATGCAAAGATCTATGAGATTCTCGGCATCGACAGGACTCAGTTTGCTCAGATTGCGATGATTGCTCAGGGCGATTTCATGAAGCTTCTTTTCTCAAAGACAGACGAAAGACAGAAGATCTTCAGAAAGATATTCAAGACGGATCTGTTCGTCAAGCTCCAGGAGATTCTCAAGAAAGATGCTAATGAGATTGCAGGCAGATGCAGAGCGGAAAGAGCTGGTATAGAGCAGTATATCGACGGCATAGAATGTGGTGCTGAAAGCAGGTTTGCTGCAATGACAGCAGAGGCGAAGGCTAAGAGGATGGGAGTTGCAGACGTGCAGGAACTTATCAGAAGCATCATAACTGAAGACACTCAGGCCAAAGAGACCTATTCGAAGGAAAAGGCTATGTATGACAATGTTTCGAAAGAGGCAGAAGCAAGGCTCAAGAAGCTTGAGGAATATGAAAGCGCCAAGGCAAAGATTGCTCAGGATACGGAATCTCTCGCAAAGGAAGAACTGGAGTTTACCAGATGTAAGGATGTTCTGACTGAGAAGATGAAGCTCAATCCTGCTGTAGAAGAGATTTCCAAGCTGATCGGAAAGATAGAGGGCGTTATGCCAAGGTACGGACAGATTGAAACCATCAGCAAGAGCATCACTGCACTTGCATCTGAGATTAAAGGTAAGGAGTCTGCAAAGGCTCTTCTGGATGGTGAGATTTCCAAGAAAGATTCAGCCTTGAAGGCAATGAAGGTGGAACTCCTGTCCCTTGAGGAGAGTGGAGAGAAGCTCATCCTTGAAAATCAGAAGAAGGAGACTCTGCAGAATAGGATGGATGGATTGACTTCTCTGAAGAAAGAGATGAAATCATATGATGAGGAGTTGAATACTCTTGGCAGATATCAGGCCGGATTGAAGAAAAGGATGGGTGAGAAGGATGAGGCTGTATTGAGATATGAGTCAGCATACAATCTTTTCCTGTCCGAGCAGGCCGGCATACTTGCAAAAGGTCTTGATGAAGGCAGTCCGTGCCCGGTATGTGGTTCTATTTCGCATCCGTCCAAGGCGATGACAGCAGATGACGTACCGACTCAGCAGGAGGTAAAGGACCTTAAGGCAAAGGCCGACGATCTGACAGCAAAAGTGTCATTGGGAAGCGATCTCTGCATCAGCCAGAAGACCAAGGTGGACGGTATGTTCAAGGCCCTTGAATCAAGGGTTGCCGAACTGCTGAACATGCTGTATGGTCCTGAATGTTTCGAGATTGCAGAGCAGAGATATAATGAAGTGAGTAACGAGAAGACTGCAGCAGAGCAGAACATCAATGCATTGAATGCTGCTTTCGGCAGAAAGACCGAGCTGAACAGGACCATTCCTGAAGCGGAGAAGGAGCTGAGCGGAAAGCAGGAGGAGTTAGGAAAGCTCATTGAGGCGCTGTCCGGCTTCAAGGCTCAGGCTGTGACAGAATCTGCCCAATTGGAGGCAATGCTCAAGGAGGTTCCTTACAGGACAAAGAAGGAAGCAGAGGATCAGATGCGGAATCTTATAGATGAACGCAGCAGAATAATTAAAGAGATTCAGGATGCTGAAAATGATGTAAAGTCGTCCAGCGGGAAGATAACAGCCCTTAAGGCTGGTATCGATGCTCTTAGGGAACAGATCAAGGAGACTATAGACATCGATAAGGAGACTGAAACTCAGTCAAAGACTGATGCAGATCTGAAGTCCACGGCTCTTGATACTCTCATCAATCACACATTTGCAAGGATAAGTTCTAACAGCACTACTCTTGATAATATTTCGAAGCGATCTGACAATCTCATGAAGCTGGAGAAGGAATTCGCCTGGAAATCAGTACTTTCCAAGACTGCAAACGGCGATATGGAGGGTAGGGAAAAAGTAATGCTTGAGACTTATGTGCTGATGGATTACTTCGACAGGATCATTGCCAGGGCAAACACGAGATTCATGTCTCTTTCTGCTGGTCAGTATGAGCTGAAGCGAAGGGAGACTGCGTCCAATAACAGAAGTCAGTCTGGCTTGGAACTCAATGTTATAGACCATTATAACGGTAGTGAAAGAAAGGTTGAGAGTTTGTCAGGCGGCGAGCAGTTCAAGGCGTCACTTTCTCTGGCCCTGGGTCTGTCTGATGAGATTCAGTCTAGTGCTGGCGGCATCAGGCTTGACACGATGTTTGTAGACGAGGGTTTCGGTTCGTTAGATGATGAGTCTCTGAGGCTAGCTATCAACACTCTTGGAGGCCTTACGGAGGGTAACAGGCTTATAGGTATAATATCACATGTTCCCGCACTTAAAGAAATTGACAGACAGATACTTGTAAAGAAAGACAGATACGGTGGAAGCCGTATTGAGATGATACATTAACCACATGTTACAAATTGTAACATTAATTTAACTTTCAAGCTATTGCGGGTCTGAGAAATGTCCTTACCTTTGTACCCGGTTATTAGTTTTAGTGTTATTAATTATGTGGTTATGATGAGGTGCCTCACGTGAGTGACGCAGCTCATTTTTTTTGTTTATCTTACTTCTTTGATGATGTCGAGAGCATCTTTGCAGAGGGTTGTGATTGCGCCCCAGTCTTTGGCTGCAATTGCTTCCTTAGGGAAAAGGTTGCTTCCCATTCCGACACAGGTCACTCCTGCCTTGAACCATCCTTCAAGATTATCTCTTGTAGGTTTGACACCTCCTGTCACCATTATCTGGCTCCATGGCATCGGAGCTTTAAGTCCCTTGACGAAAGCAGGTCCTAGTACGTCACCTGGAAACACCTTGCAGAGATCGCACCCAAGTTCCTGAGCCTTACCCACTTCCGAGACAGTACCGCAACCAGGACAATAAGGTACGAGACGACGGTTACATACCGGAGCGATTTCAGGATTGAAGAGAGGGCCCACAACGAAGTTTGCACCGAGCTGCAGATAAAGCGCTGCTGTAGGTGCGTCCACTACCGAACCGATTCCGAGGATCATACCCGGGAGTTCCTTGTTGGCATACTTTACCAGTTCTCCGAAGACTTCATGCGCAAAGTCTCCGCGGTTTGTAAATTCGAAAGCGCGGACACCGCCCTCATAACATGCCTTTACTACTGCCTTTGCAGTCTCTGGATCTGCATTATAGAAAACAGGAACCATTCCTGTCTCCTTCATTGCTGCGATTACCTGTTGTTTATTGTATTTTGCCATTTTAATCATTCTTTAGTTCCCCGGTCAGGCCGGGGATGACACTTTGAGACGTCATTGCCGGCTTGACCGGCAATCTCATTAGCGGGAAACGCGTCCTGAACCGTCACCTTTCATAAGATTCTCCACCTCAGCTACTGTAACCTGATTGAAGTCTCCGAATATTGTATGCTTGAGGCATGATGCAGCGACTGCGAAGTTCAATGCCTTCTGATCATCACCGACATATGTGAGAAGTCCGTAGATTAGTCCGCCCATGAATGAGTCTCCGCCACCTACGCGGTCGACGATGTGTGTGATGTCGTATCTTGGCGACTGGTACAATGTACCGTCGCTGTAGAGCACGCCGCCCCATGTATTATGATTTGCATTGATTGAACCGCGGAGAGTGATGATGACCTTCTTTGCACGTGGGAACTTTGCCATGAGCTGAGTGCAGACGCTCTCAAATTCAGCTGCATCCACTTCGCCGTGAGTAGCAGTCACATCAAATCCTTCAGGCTTGATGCCGAAGACCTTCTCAGCATCCTCCTCATTACCGAGGATTACATCGCAGCCTGCAACAAGTTCAGGCATCACCTCAGAAGCTGTCTTGCCATATTTCCAGAGGTTCTTGCGATAGTTGAGGTCGCATGAGACAGTGATTCCGAGTCTGTTTGCTGCCTGAATTGCCTCAAGGCAGACATCTGCAGCACCCTGGCTGATTGCAGGAGTGATTCCTGTCCAATGGAACCAGTCCGCATCCTCGAACACCTTCTCCCAATCGATCATGCCTTTCTCGATTTGAGCGACAGAAGAGTTAGCGCGGTCATATACAACCTTGCTCGGACGTGCTACTGCACCAGTCTCAAGGAAATATATTCCAAGACGGTCACCGCCGTAGATGCAGTGATTTGTTCCTACACCATAACTGCGGAGATCCTTCACGCAGCTGGCTGCAATATCGTTCTTCGGAAGTCTGGTTACAAATTCTGTTTCTATACCGTAGTTTGCGAGAGAAACCGCAACATTTGCCTCTCCACCACCGAAAGTGGCCTCAAACTGCTTTGCCTGCGAAAATCTGAGATAGCCTGGCGTAGATAGCCTGAGCATGATCTCACCGAAAGTAATGACCTTTGCCATGATTATACCTGTTTCAAAATCTATATTTCCAACAAAGGTAGAAGAAAAAACAAAAAAGAAAAAATATTCCGTGACCGATAACGGCATTTTAAATCTTTGTCATTTTTGATACTGTAAAACAAATATTTTCATATATTTGTAGGATAGAAAACAACCGGCACATAACGTGCAGACACAGAGTCGTTAAAAACACACGGTTTATGAGACTAATCATTGAAAACAACAGCGCGGAGGGCTCATTATGGGCTGCCCGCCATATCGTTTCCAGAATAAAGGAAAAAGCTGCTTTAACCGACAAGCCATTCGTGCTCGGATTGCCTACAGGCAGCACTCCAGTTGCTACATATCAGGAGCTCATCAGAATGTACAAGGCTGGTGAAGTGTCGTTCAAGAATGTGATCACATTCAACATGGACGAATATGTCGGGCTTCCTGAAGAACATCCTGAGAGCTATCATTCCTTCATGGCAAGAAACTTCTTCGACCACATAGACATTCCGAAGGAAAACATAAACATCCTTGATGGAAATGCGAAGGATCTAGCGGCTGAATGCGCCGCATATGAGGCGAAGATCCAGGCAGCAGGCGGAATCGACCTCTTCATGGGAGGAGTCGGTGAAGACGGACACATCGCATTCAACGAACCGTTCTCGTCTCTCGTTTCACGCACAAGAGTAAAGACACTGACGTACGATACAATCCTCGTAAATTCCAGATTCTTTGACGGTGACATCAGCCAGGTACCGACAACTGCTCTTACTGTAGGCGTCGGAACCATCATGGATGCAAAAGAGGTGATGATCCTCGTTTTCGGTCACAAGAAGGCGAATGCATTGAAGGAAGGCGTTGAGGGCGCATACTCGCACAAGTGTACATTGTCAGCCCTTCAGGCCCATCCGCACGGCATCATCGTAGCAGACGAGATAGCTGTCGGAGAACTCAAAGTGAATACTTACAGATATTTCAAAGACATTGAAAAGAACAACCTATAAAATTCAAACAACAACAAATTAACCGGTATGGAAAGAGATTTCAGAGAAGTTGTCCAGAGTTGGCTGGACGGCAATTTTGATGAAGAGACAAAGGCACAGATCAAGACTCTCAGCGAGACTGACCCTGTCGCTCTTGAAGATGCATTCTACAGAAACCTTGAGTTCGGTACAGGTGGACTCCGCGGTATCATGGGAGTTGGTACAAACCGAATGAACAAGTACACTGTAGGTATGGCTACTCAGGGACTTGCAAACTACATGAAGGAGAATTGCGAAGGTCCTCTCAGCGTATGCATCTCATTCGACAGCAGAAACAACAGCCCTGAGTTTGCTCAGATCACCGCTAACGTGCTAGCAGCTAACGGCATCCACGTTTACATCTTCGACAAGCTCCACCCTATCGCACTCATGAGCTACTCTGTAAGAGCAAAGAAGGCTACTGCAGGTATCATGATTACAGCGTCACACAACCCTAAGGAGTACAACGGATACAAGGTATTCTGGTCAGATGGCGCACAGGTTACATCACCGGTTGACAAGGATATCGTTGCTGAGGTTGCAAAGATCACTGATCCTTCAATGGTGAAGTTCGAGGTTGGCGCAGACGCAGCTCCTATCGAGGTCATGGGTCATGAGATGGATGAGGCTTACCTCAACTCTGTGATGACTCTCATGCTTTCTCCTGAGGCTCGCGAGGCTCACAAGGATCTCAAGATCGTCTACACTCCTATCCACGGTTCAGGTGTGGAGATCGTACCTGAATACCTCAACAAGCTCGGTTTTGAGAACATCTACCACGTTCCTGCTCAGGACGTTGTTGACGGAAACTTCCCTACTGTAATGTCGCCTAACCCTGAAGAGCCTTCTGCTCTTGCAATGGCTGTCGAGGTTGCTGACCGTGAGGGCGCCGATCTCGTGATGGCTACTGACCCTGACGCAGACCGTCTCGGCATTGCAGTTCGCGACAATGAGGGAAAGATGGTTCTCCTTAACGGTAATCAGACAGGTTCTATCCTTACATACTACATTCTCCGCCGCTGGTCTGAGCTCGGAAAGCTCGACGGAAAGCAGTACATCGTGAAGACTATCGTAACTACAGAGCTCATGCGCGCAATCGCTGAGAAGTATGGCGTACAGGTTTACAATGTGCTTACAGGATTCAAGTGGATCGCTGACATCATCAAGAAGAATGAGGGCAAGACTACATTCGTATGCGGTGGTGAGGAAAGCTACGGTTTCAATGTAGGTGAGTTCGTTCGCGACAAGGATGCTCCTATCTCTTGCGCAATGATCGCTGAGTGCGCTGCATGGGCAGCTGCTCAGGGCAAGACACTCTATCAGCTCCTTCAGGACATCTATGCTGAGTTCGGTTACTATAAGGAGTCTCTCATTTCTGTAACCAAGAAGGGTAAGGCAGGTCTCGAGGAGATAGCTGCAATGATGGTTGAGTACCGTAACAATCCTCCTAAGGAGATGGCCGGTTCACCTGTTGTCAAGGTTATCGACTACACTAAGCCTGAGGAGACCGGACTTCCTTCTTCAAATGTTCTCCAGTTCTACAATGAGGCTGGTGACGTTGTGACAGTACGTCCTTCAGGTACAGAGCCTAAGATCAAGTTCTACTTCGGCATCAAGGGTGCTGATGCAGATGCCAAGAACGAGGCGCTCAGAGCACAGTTCAGCAAATAATTGCAGATCATAATATGAAAAATGGTGACCGCAATGGTCACCCTTTTCTGTTTATTTAGATAACAGTCATTTGTTCTGGATGTAGTCGTGGATGGCTGCGGCGGCTTTACGACCTGCTCCCATTGCGAGAATTACAGTAGCTGCACCTGTTACGGCATCACCACCGGCAAAGACTCCCGGACGTGTAGTCGCTCCGTTCTCATCTGCAACCAGACAACCTCTTCGGGTAGTCTCAAGACCTGCTGTAGTCTTGGCGATAAGAGGGTTAGGAGATGTACCGAGAGACATGATCACTGTATCTGTCTCGATCTCGAACTCTGAACCAGGAACCTCAACAGGACTGCGGCGTCCGCTCTCGTCCGGTTCGCCGAGTTCCATGCGGATACACTTCACAGCTGTCACCCATCCGTTTTCGTCACCTAAGACCTCAACAGGATTTGTAAGCATCGCGAAGTTGATTCCCTCTTCCTTTGCATGGTGAACCTCCTCCTTACGTGCAGGAAGCTCGTTCTCTGTACGACGATATACTATTGTAGTCTCGGCACCGAGTCTCAATGCTGTACGCGCAGCATCCATAGCCACATTACCGCCACCTACTACAACAACCTTCTTTCCTGTACGGATAGGGGTATCATAATCACTGCGATATGCCTTCATGAGGTTGTTTCTTGTCAAGAACTCATTGGCCGAGAAAACACCGTTATAATGTTCTCCAGGGATGTTCATGAATCTTGGAAGTCCTGCACCTGAACCGATGAATACAGCTGAGAATCCCTCCTCATCAAGAAGGCTGTCTATTGTAACTGTACGACCTGCAATGACGTTTGTCTCGATCTTCACACCCAATGCCCTTACTGACGCTATCTCGGCAGCAACGACCTTATCTTTCGGAAGGCGGAACTCTGGAATACCATACTCAAGTACTCCGCCAGGACGATGAAGAGCCTCAAAGATTGTTACATCGTAGCCAAGCTTTGCAAGGTCTGAAGCACAGGCAAGTCCTGCAGGGCCACTACCGATGACAGCCACCTTATGACCGTTTGCAGTAGCGATTTCAGGCTTCACACCACCGTTCTCACGGCTCCAGTCAGCAACGAAACGCTCAAGCTTTCCGATAGCGACAGGTTCACTCTTGATTCCGAGGATACAGCTTCCCTCGCACTGTGTCTCCTGCGGGCATACTCGACCGCAGATTGCCGGAAGGGACGAGTCCTGAGCAATTACAGATGCCGCCTCAGCAAAGTTGCCCGCAGCCACCTGAGCAATGAATTCAGGAATCTTGACACTTACAGGGCAAGCAGCCACACAACGTGGATTCTTGCAATTGAGACATCTTGATGCCTCAAGCTGTGCCTCCTCGACATTATATCCGTAGCAGACCTCTTCAAAGTTGGTTGCACGTACTTCAGGATCCTGCTCTCTTACAGGAACTCTAGGAATCTTGTTTGCCATTATTTACCCCTCCCTATTCTACAAGTATGATGTTCTGTTGCATCCTTCTCCTCTGACACATACATTCTCTGACGACGCATAGCCTCATCGAAATCAACGAGATAACCGTCAAACTCAGGTCCTTCCACACAAGCGAAACGAACCTTTCCGCCTACGGTTACACGGCATGCTCCGCACATTCCTGTACCGTCGACCATGAGGGTATTCAAAGAAACGATCACAGGAAGGTCTAGCTTCTTACATGTAAGGGTGGCGAACTTCATCATGATCATCGGACCGATGGCCACTGCCTGATCATAAACCTTTCCGTCCTCGCCAACGAGCTTCTCAAGCATTGCGGTCACAAGTCCCTTGAATCCTACAGAGCCGTCGTCTGTACATACATATAGATTGTCGCATACCGCTTCCATCTCATCCTTATATATCACGAGATCCTTTGTCTTCGCACCGATGATCACATCTACAGCGACTCCCCTTTCGTGGAGCCATTTCACCTGCGGATAAACAGGCGCAGTACCTACACCACCCGCGATGAAGACATATCTCTTGCCTGCGAGTTCTTCTGCAGACATTTCTGTAAAGTCAGAAGGAATACCGAGAGGACCTACAACGTCAGCGAAAGAATCGCCTTCTTCATACGAACAGATTTCTGATGTTGAAGCACCGATACGCTGTGTTACAATTGTAACGGTTCCTGCAGACTTGTCATAGTCACTGATTGTAAGAGGAATACGCTCTCCCTGCTCGTCAGCCCTGACGATAAGGAACTGTCCCGGCTGAGCCGAAGCCGCAAGACGCGGAGCCTCCACCTTCATCCTGCAGATAGCTGGAGTAAGCATTTCCTTTGAAACAATTCTATACATCTTATTAGGTTTTAAGTTAAATCAACAAATCATGCAAAGATATGAATTTTTAACTAACTTAGAGTTTTATTTGACGCAAAGAAACATGAGACTGGAAATAGCGACATTGATGGTTGCAGGGGCTTTATTGTTCACATCATGCAACAACGGTTATCACACCGATAATCTTGGCATATCTGTTACTTCAGAAGAAAACAGGGAATATTCATACACCGACAAGAGATCAGGTTTCTGGTATGGTACGACCCACCAGAAGGAACTGCAGTGGTATTCCGGATGGAATATCGCAAAGAAGCGTATCCTGGCGGACTATACGATCAATCTTGACGGAAAACCACTTGACAGGGAGGAGGCAGAATGCATCGTATATCCTGACAGGCTGGTACGCAAGTGGGACAATGCGGTCGAGACGTTCCGAATGATAGACAATTATCCTATCATTCACATCTCATTGGAGACAGACTCAGATGTATCTGTCAGCCTTGACCACAGTCTGCTGGAGTATGATTCGTACATGCAAGGAAGTGGAAACTTCTTCATCCCGAAGGAAGCTCCAGACATGCGAATCAGGCTCGGATGGGCAGGATTGAAGGACATAGTACTCACATATGGAACAGAGGAGGAATGCGTTGAACTGTACGAAATGTATCTTGAAGACAGCAAGCAGCTTATCGAAGAGAGAAAGAGCAGAATCAATTCACTCGTAACAGAATACAATCCGATAAAATCCAACCTTCCTGAGCTGGACAAGGCTCTTGACTGGATCACGATCACCTTGGACGAACTAATCACCGAGCAGCAGGGCAAAGGCATCTATGCCGGACTCCCATGGTTCAACGAATACTGGGGACGAGACATGTTCATTTCTTACCCTGGCGCATGCCTTGTCACAGGACAGTTTGAAACAGCAAAAATGATCCTCAAGGATTTTGCCAAGCTTCAGGACACCAATCCGGATTCTGAGACATATGGCCGCATACCTAACAGGGCGAACCTTGAGGGAATACTTTATAACACAACAGACGGCACTCCACGTTTTGTGATACAGGCCCTCGAAGTTGCTAAGTATTCCGGAGACACAGAGTTCCTTCTCGATCTTTACCCTGCAATCAAGATGAGCATCGAAGCTTCAATCAGGAACTATATCGACAAAAAAGGCTATCTCACCCATGCAGATGCTGACACATGGATGGACGTAAAGCGCAACGGTATCCCGGGATCGCCACGAGGCAACAGGGCAAATGACATTCAGGCTCTGTGGTATGCCCAGCTTGTGGCCGGCAGCGAGATAGCAGCCCTGCTGGACGATATCGGATCAGCCGAAGAGTGGAGCGGACTTGCTGTACATCTTGCCAGCAATTTCGAGAGCGACTTCTGCAACAAGGAAGAGTCATACATCTACGACCACCTGAATGAAGACGGCAGTGCAGACCTCCAGTTCCGTCCTAACCAGCTATATTGCCTCGACCTTATCGGAGACACTGAATTCAAGCAGAAAGTCACTAGAAGAGCGTGGGAAGAGCTTGTTTATCCATGGGGTGTGGCATCTCTTGCCCAGTGGGACACGCAGTTCCATCCGCAGCATGAAAACTGGCACTACTACCATAAGGACGACGCTTATCATAACGGCACCATCTGGCTTTGGAACAACGGAATTGCCATGCAGAGAATGATCGAATACGGTCAGATCGATGCAGCATGGGAGCTCTTCAAGAACATGAACAGACAGGCACTTCACGAGGGTGCAGTCGGAAGCTTGAGCGAAAACGCAGATGCACATCCTCGAGAGGGTCAGACTTGGGTAAACCGTTCAGGCACATTCCTTCAGGCATGGAGCAATGCCGAACATCTTCGCGTATGGTATCAGCACTTCCTCGGCATCAGACCTGACCTGCTCAAAGGACACATAATCATAGAACCGGCCATTCCGTCTGAAATCACCTGCCTGGAAACATCAGTAAAGATCGGCGACGGCACGCTCAAATACAGATATGCAGACGGCAAAGTCAGCGTTGACTTGAAAGGCATCGATGCGGAGCTCATAATGCTCGAGCCAATCACCCAGACAGACTCTCCGATCTTTGAAGGAGTCGGTTTCTGCACCCCTGCCCCTCTTGACAGCTATCCGTGCTTCGACACCTACTACGAAACCGCCCTTACATACTGATCAAGACAGACGAAGTCTTATAAAGTAACGCCGGCATGAAGTCCGAAAGTAGGGCCTATACTGAGGCCTATGAAGATATTTGACTTACCCCACATATGGAATGCGATACCAGGTTGCCAAGAGATCCAAGCTTTCGTGTAACCTGGCAGAACTGGATATCTGGGTTCCGTATCCGGATAGTCTACAACCCCATGTTCCATATACCAGTCGTTCATTTTATAGATGAAATATACTCCTGTCATGATATCACTGTATAAGGAGAAATTCTTTCTATGTCCCAGAGGAATATAATGACGATGATATGCAACAATATTGATACGTTGTCCGGAAGGATGTGATTCCGGACCAAAAACAAAGTAACGTTGTCCCCATCCGACACCCAGTCCGAAAACCTTGTTCCGGCTGGTACGGATGCCTCCTGTCAAGATACCTGAAGCATCAAACAATTCAGCATTGGCACGCAAAGAAAACTCGGGTCTCCACTCTTTACGGCCTTCTTTGGAAAGATGGGCTTTAACGCTGCTGAAATAATCTGATACCAGAATACGTGGCTTTTCGAAATTGAGTTTATCGTCCACAACTGCACATGTTGTGTCTGCTTCATGTGCGGATGCAGAAATGGCTATGAGGATTGATATGATGGTAATCGTAATTTGCTTCATAAGGCTATTGTTTTTCAAACATGGAATATAAATCATCCAGAGTGGCGCTACCTTCCAGATAGATGAGTGTAATCATCCAACCTGGTCCTGCAGGTCTGGCCTGGTAGCAGAGATAGCGACGGACCCTTGCGAATGGAGTCGGCTGTATCAAAGCATAGGTTAACAGGTCACCTGTCATTTCTGTTTCGGACGATTGCGCATCAGCAGCATCTGCCAGAATCAGTTCAGCAACCTTCATGACCACATCTTCACCGCCATGGAATTGAACGCTATGGTAGTAATCCAATTTATATGTAGACATGCTTGCACCTCGTGCCTCAGTGACGATCATCTGATTTGACGGAATAAGCTTTCCGCGGAAGACAGAAAAGCAGTTCAGACCTCGTTGTGCCATAGCCGCCCCAGAAAACATGAGCGTGATCATTATACATATCAACAACTTTTTCATCGCTTGAACATTTCAAATAAATTAGTCTCAACTGGAGATTTTTCATAAAAAAAGTCGGCAAGGAAGGACTCAATCAATTCCATTACCTGTTGATCATCTGTTATCACCTCTCCATATGAGTAACAAGTATAAAAATCTTCGTCTGTCTTGGCCACACTGTTTCTCAGACTAAAGCACAGAACAAGAACGGAGGCAATACCGGCAGCAACGGCAATTATGGGGAAAAGACGAACGGTGCCAGACTTTCCGCACCTTTCCTCCTTACCGATGGACAGATACCCCAAAACGGCCCTGAGTTCATCAAACTCCGGATCGTCTGCCACAGCAACATATCCGGTCAGAGATCTCTCCTCCTCCGGAGTCGTATCAGCTTCCCAGTATCGCTGCATCAGGCTGATATATTTCTCTTTATCTGTCATCTTCAAAGCATTTCTAAGTGTTTTGCGGGCACGGGAGAGCTGCATCCTCACTGCAGCCGGTTCCATTTCCAATTCTGCCGCAATATCTTCCAAAGTTCTCCCTACGAACTCTTTCTCCTCCAATATGTAACGTTGTATTTCTGTCAGTTCCGTCTGAATCTTCTCTTTCATCTGTGCGAATGCCCGTTCTTTTTCTTTAATGTCCGGTCTGTCATCGACACAGTCAGTTTTCAGGGGTACCGACCGGACCCGACGGAGCTCATTCAGGCTGGCATTCCGGACTGTCCGGATAAGTAACGCCTCAGCTTCCCTTTCCGACTTAAGAGGATACTTCCGGCGCCAGAGCCGAACGAAGCTGTCCTGAAGGACATCCTCCACGCCATCAGCATCTGGCAGAATCCTGCCGGAAACCCATTTGAGCCTCTGTCTAAGCCGTATGAACGCATCTGTCAGATAGTCTGCCATCCTCGCAATAATTAAACTTTCTTCCTTTAGTCACTTATATAACACTTGACCTCAGTAAATGTAACACAATTATATGAATAAATCTCAAAAAGTTCTTCAGCCGTCTTTACTGCCGTACCGGCATTTGCACTCAGATGCATGACAGACAGATCAGGGTATTAATTAAATTGATATATTTGCATTTACTATCAGTAAATTTGAACAAAACATATCATGAACAAGAAAGCAGTTATTTGGATTGTCGTTGCGGCCATGGTTTTGGGCTGCTTCGCATGGGTGAAGAATGTCTATAATCAGATCGTCGTATCTGAAGAAAATGTAGAAGCTTCATGGTCACAGGTAGAGAATGTCTATCAGCGTAGAGCTGACCTGATTCCTAACCTTGTTGCAACAGTAAAAGGATATGCAGCACATGAATCTGAAACTCTTGAAAGTGTAGTTGCAGCCCGCGCAAAGGCCACTCAGGTCACTGTGGATCCGACAAATCTCTCACCTGAGTCTTTAGCACAGTACAATGCAGCTCAGGGAGAACTCTCAAATGCTTTAGGAAGGCTCCTTCTTATCCAGGAGAACTATCCTGACCTCAAGGCAAACCAGAACTTCCTCGACCTTCAGGCACAGCTTGAAGGAACAGAGAACCGTATTTCAACTGAAAGAATGAAGTTCAACCAGTCTGTAAACTATTATAATCAGGGAATCCGCAGATTTCCAGACAATATAATAGCGTCAATATTCGGTTTTGAGAAGAAAGGCTACTTTGAGGCACAGGCAGGTGCTGAGACCGCACCACAGGTACAATTCTAAAGATCCATCTATGAAGGCAGATAAATTTCTGACCGCGGAGCAGCAGGCAACTGTTGTCGACGCGGTCAGACTTGCAGAAAAAGGCACATCCGGTGAAATCAGAGTGCATATTGACGATGAATGTACATGCGACCCTGTTAAACGAGCTGAGGAGGTATTTGTAAAGCTGGGAATGCACAAGACACAGCTCAAGAATGGTGTTCTCATATATTTGGCTTGTAATTCAAAAGTCTTTGCAATCATCGGCGACAAAGGAATCAATGATGTTGTTCCTGAGAATTTCTGGGAAGATGTTGTCGAGACAATGTCTACGCATTTCCGTGCAGGTGACTTTACCGGCGGCTTAGCCCAGGCAGCATTGATGGCAGGAGAAAAGTTGAAATATTTCTTTCCTCACATGGAAGATGATGTAAATGAATTGCCGGATGAAATCTCGTATTAAACATATACTGGTCCTATTATGCCTTATGGCAGCAATTGTATGCCATGGCATTCCATCTCGTCCGAACCCTCAGAGATTGGTCAATGACCTTGCCGGGCTCTTTACTCCAGCACAAGCCTTTGACCTTGAAAGAGTTCTTGTAGCATTTGACGACACAACATCCAACCAGATAACTGTGGTCACTGTAAAGGATCTTGAGGGATATGCTGCTTCAGAATATGCGACCCGCATAGGAATAGACTGGCAGGTCGGTTCATCTGAATTCAACAACGGAATAGTACTTCTGGTGAAACCGAAGACAACAGATTCTTCCGGTCAGGTCTTTATTGCAGTCGGATATGGACTTGAAGGAGTCATTCCGGACGCATATGCCAAACGCATAATAGAGAACGTATTGATTCCTCATTTCAGGAATAACGATTATTTCGGAGGCGTAACGGCAGCCTGTGATGTTCTGATGAAGCTTGCCAGCGGAGAAATATCCGATCCTCGCGATATGGATGACGAAGATATTGAGCTCATAATGAGTGTCTTCTTCATAAGTCTTCTATTCCTCGCCATTACCATAATCGTTCTTAAAAGTCATGACGGAAACAACAGTGGTCCTAAAGGAGGTAACAGAGGCAGAACCATCTATATCGGTCCTGTGATCACCACAGGCCGCTCCTATGGCAGCGGATTTGGTGGCGGTTCCTTCGGAGGAGGTTTCGGAGGCGGATTCGGAGGATTCGGCGGCGGCTCCTTCGGTGGCGGCGGCGCTGGAGGAAGCTGGTAATAAAGGATATTAGTAATACTAAAAAAACCTCAACAGAATTGCTTCCATTGAGGTTTTTCAGTGGTGCCACCGGCTTGCAAATTTGATACTTCCTGCAACTATTTTCCGTATCAAATTCGATTCCTACACCGATTTTGATACTCGCTGCAACTGTTTTTAGTTGCAGGAAGTAAAGAAATCGTGATACATATAGTTATACACGACACATTAAAAATAGTCAGCTTTGGTGACCTTGTATAATAAGACATATCTTAATTCTATTCACCTTTCTTCTGCTGTAAATAGAACAGCTGTTTCTGAGTTTCTATCTCTGCACGAAGTTCTTCATTGGTAGGCAGATATAGTTTATATTTGGATGCGAACAGCTGGTCATTGCCATGCATAATTGAATATCTGGCAATGTCATCATCCGTATCAGCACAGAGAATAATGCCAATTGTCGGATTATCGTGCTCAGTACGTTTAAGTTCATCATACATTCTGATATACATATCCATCTGTCCTACATCCTGATGTGTCACCTTTGATGTCTTGCAATCAATCAGCACAAAAGCTTTTAAGATATAGTTATAGAAGACCAAGTCAATATAGTAATCCTGCTTCTCGGTATGTATATGCTGCTGCCTTGCAACAAAGGCATAGCCCTTACCAAGCTCCATCATGAATTTCTGAAGATGTGTAATGATAGCTCCTTCAAGACATGACTCCGTAAAGTCTGTATTCTGAGCAAGACCTAGAAATTCTGCTACCACAGGATTCTTAACAAACTCATACTTATCAGTATCCTGCATCGGTGCAGTAATCTCCAACATCTCCTTCTCTACAAGATCTTTGCGTTGAGATTGAAGCAGCCTATAATAATATTGGGACGAAATATTTCTTTGAAGAGTGCGTACACTCCAAGTCTGGCTTATTGCCTCCTGCATATACCAGGTCCGAGCAGATGAATCTTCTACCTGCAACAAGGTTCTGAAATGTGACCACGACAGACGAAAAACAGATTTTTTACACACTGTGTCAAAAATCTCTGGAAAACCTTTATAGAAGCGTACGAACCAATAAAGGCTAGTTTCCTCAAAACCCTTTCCATACTCTTCAGTAAGTTCTTTTGACAGTTTCTTGATAACACTCGCTCCATATGCTGCACGTTCCTCTCCCTGCAATTCTTCTTCTGCAATACGCTTACCCAAAAGCCAATTTCTCTCAACTAAAGCAACATTGACAGCCGCATACGCTTTAGTTCGCGCACTATCAATAATCATCCTCACATCACTTAGCAAATTGTCAGTGCTAACATATAGAATTTCCTGTTCCATCATAGCAATATTTAACACTGCTAAGTTAGTAATTATTCTCGAACGAAGATGACATAAGAAACTCTCTGCTATGAAAACCGGCACCCATCTTGAAAGGTAGAGTAAAAAAAGAAGCGTGGGCATTTACTGAACTTATTCGGATACAATATATTGAAATTTCTCAGGTTTCAGGTTGACCGAATAAATAGCAAATGCTAACTATGAAAATGATATCTCTTACCTATGTATATCGCAAAGGTAAGAATTATTTTGAAATCAGTTACATATCTCCTCTCCCGGAACAATATCCAACATCGAATCTACATAACTCATTTCCAGATGGAAATCCTCAGGAACTGAAATCCCTATCTCCACTAAGTAGTCATACACTCCAGCCCACTCTTCTCTCCCACTGGAGAATGAAGCGACTCGCGTGATAATATAGAAGAGTTCTGTCACGCATTCCTGCCTGGCAGACTCTGCAGACGAAACATCAAGTTCCATCTCATTCAAAAGGCCGATGGCCGAATCTAACGCAAGGCACACAGCCCGGCCTTTCATCAGGATCAAGTAATCTTTTTTGTTCATAAATCTTAAATTAAAGTTTACCAATCCCGCCGGCGGCTATAATAATGTATATACATTCCAACAAAAAAGCCTGTAAACCCTAAGATTTACAGGCATTCCTTCTGGCTTTCCCCACATTCCGTCCACTCTTAAAGTCATCACAAAGCTAAATAATACGCATAAAAAATCATAAATTATCCGCCTTACGGAGTAACACGCAAAACATTATGTATCAGAGAAATATTAAGATTTGAATAAGAATAATCTTACAAAGCAGATTATAGACAAAAACTCCTGAAACACGGAAAGCGCGAACGCTTTCCAGTTATGCATTCTCTAGGCTCGACTCCCTTCCGAATACACAACGGAGCACGCCCACGCTAAACGCAGGCGCTAGTGCCCGTTGTTACTCGTATCGGAAAATTAATTGTCGAGATTAGAGAATCGAGTAAAACAGCAATAACGCAATTATCGTATGTAATGTTCTTAGTTTCTCACTTGCTGAACTACGCAAAGTTAAGCAAAAATCTTATAAGTACAACATGGGACTGGCCACAAGCCAGCCTTAAAATAAGGCAACATGTAGTAATGAAGGATTGCTTACTACTATGCTCCGCGTATCGTATTATTAATCAACAAATTACATAATATGATTGTAAGGTAAATATTTTTGCATGCAATACAATACATGACTAATTTTGTCATTAGCAAACACCTTCAAGCTTATTGCAAGACGTCAATCGCACAGTAATAGACTGCAGATTTGACGGTTAAGCTTTGAATGATTAACTTTGTCATCGCTGATGCAGGTAACAATATTCTCGACTACTTGTTACACGCGCAGATATACTACAGTACCAAAGATGCTGTAGATGCGTTACTATATAAATAACCGAGAACCCACTTTATCTGTATATGAGAAAACTTATCGCGATTCTAACTGGAAAAGCCCTGTGCGCGTGACCCCCGAAGCCCAGTGCCGTTGACCCTCGCGGTCCAAAATTCGCTGACCCTTTAAGTGCCATATAAAATTGACCCCTACCTATGTGATATAGGCAGGGGATTT
>JAFZFH010000160.1 GCA_017555965.1 Bacteroidales bacterium | reverse complement strand
TATATTGAAACCTGTGATGGTGAACTTTGGATGTTTGAAATAAGAGACAAGCGATTTAAGGTTCTGACTACATATTTTGAAGGAGGAATAACTGTAGGTGATCACATTTCTGTTCTTAAAGGTTTTAAAGATGGAATGTTGCACCTGCGAAACCCGAAACAGTTTGGGAAATACTACTATGAGATTGCAGATGCCGATGACGGATATTTCTGTTTCAGAACAGACCAAGAAGGCTATATAATCAGTATATCATACACATTTCCAGTTTAAGAACTAAATTCCAATTTAACTAAACTATGAAAGCTCGGGTTGACAATGATTATATTGGATGCGTCATTATTCAACGACTTCGTAAAATATTCAATATGGTGAGCCTCAATTACATGACAATCATATTTATCACCAATCTTTTCTCCGGTAATCTGACATCTGAAATCATATAGAACCTTCAAACTATCAGCTATCGAACGATTTAATTTCCTAACACGCTGAAGTATATTCACCTCCAGCAAATCATCACAACGGGAAATAGTCAGCATAGAACTTCGCTACCTCTAATGTCCATTTAAGAATCTTAAATAAAATTGTATATTTAAGGCCATAAACTAGAATTAATCTAAATATCACGACACTATGATCAGACGATTAATTGTCTTATTTGGCATTCTTGCATCATTGCAGTCGTATGCACAGCCACATCCTGATTCTCTAATCTATACTACAATCAAGTGGGAATACATTGAGAATACATTTCTATCTATAGATATTAATGGGGTTCCATTATGGTCTGTTTTGGATAAAGAACAAATTATTGAGAAGTTCGGTATTCCTGATAAGTATTCTAATAAAGAGAGTGAACTTGGGATAGATAGAGGTTATCGTTACGGAAGAACCTTCATATATACCCGTGATAATGAATTCAATGGGTTTGATATACGCGATAATAGATTTAAGGTTCTTACGAGCTATTTTGATGGTGGGATTGGCGTAGGCGACCATATATCTGTCTTTAAAGGATTTAAAGAAGGGATGTTGCACCAACGCAATCCCAAACAATTTGGAGAATTCTGCTACATGATTGCAGATGCCTCTGACGGGTATTTCTGTATATATACGGATCCTGACGGTTATATAACTTTAATAACATATTCATTTCCTGTATGAAAACACTTCCTCAACCTGTAAATTTCAGCCAAATCCTTCATAAAGCGGTTCGAAAGCAGATAATTTTCGAGTACATACATCAGCTTGGATGCTTCGAGTCATAAAAAAGGGCATTAATATGAGGTTGGGGACAGATATATTCATTTTTTATATATCTTTGTATAATTGAGCGAATATTATTTATGTTTAACACCAATATTATTGTCATGAAACATATTTTATCTAGAGTAGCTGTTGCAATCGTAGCAACCTTGCTGCTTGTAAGCTGCGGAGTTAGCCAGAACCTTACTAACAACGTAAATCTCAATCAGACAAACGTAGTATTGTCTCAGAAGAATTTTCATGTAGTTAAGACTGTAGAGACTAACGTATCTGCTACATACATATTCGGAATCGGTGGTATCAGCAAGAAGACTCTCCAAAACAACGCTGTTGCAGAGTTGACTAAGAAGGCTAACTTGACAGGATCACAGGCTCTCGTAAATGTTACTGTAAAGAGCAGCGGCAAGTTTATCTTATTCTTCAGCCAGGTTACTTATTACGCAGAGGCAACTGTAATCGAGTTTGACGAATAATCCATTACAATAGAAAAGATACAGAAGGACTTAGCGGAATGCTAAGTCCTTTATCGTATTATTTCTTATCTTTGCAGGAGGAAAATTGATTTTAAAATGACGATCAAGACACAGAAATACAAGGTGGCGGAGCATCTGTTCAGAATAGGGCTGGATGCTGATTCTGTTTTATGGGGAAGAATGACCGAATCATATGGCCCATTTGAAGCTGCAGAGGATGAAACTGCCTGTATATTTGACCTGACAATATGCGATGGCGTGGAAATCGGTGATGCAGGACTCGTGTACAGCAACAAGGAAACTGTAGAGCCCGGATTCATCGTTCTTAACGTATATAAGGACGATCGGAATCATTATTTCGAATTCATTCAGCCGGGTTCAAAAACAGCCAACGGCCGTCTGTCCATATCGCTCGACCTCAGCACCGCAAAGTTCTGCCTTTCAGGAACTGAGTTTCAGCAGTGGCAGACATTCAACACTGTGGTGAACTTCTGCTTCATGTTGGCCACAAACCATTACAAGACAGTATTGGCACATTCTTCATGCGTAACATACAAAGGAAAGGCATGGATGTTCCTTGGAAAGAGCGGCACAGGTAAAAGCACCCACAGCAGAATGTGGCTTTCAGCATTGGAAGACACTGTGCTCATGAACGATGATCACCCTGTAATCAGAGTTCATGACAACGGAGAGGCAATAGCCTACGGATCTCCATGGAGCGGCAAGACAAAGTGCTATAAGAACATGCAGGCCCCTGTCGGAGGAATCATCCGAATCGTGAGAGCTCCTTACAATAAGGCAAGGCGTCTCTCCGTCATCGAATCATATGCATCGCTTATGACAAGCTTTTCCGGAATAACCTGGGAAAAGGAACTTGCTGACGGACGAGACAGGACTATCCAGAGCATAATTGCCGCCGTACCTTGCTGGCGCATGGAGTGTCTCCCTGACGAGGATGCCGCAAGAGTATGTTCTGAAGCAGTAACGAATGCGTAGCTATGTCAAAGAAGGTCATTTCCAACGAAGCCCTGATCACAGAGATTGAAAGGCTTATAAAGGAAGGTTCGCAGGTATCCTTTACTCCAAAGGGAGTAAGCATGCATCCCTTTATCAGAGGTGGCAAGGATACGGTACTTCTCGACAAACCAGAACGTATTCAGAAAGGAGATATAGCCCTGGCAAGAGTTGCTCCGGCAACTTATGTACTTCACAGAGTAACATCCACTACAGAAGACTCCATCATTCTAGTGGGCGACGGTAATACGGTAAGCATGGAAAGATGCAGACATGAAGATGTCATAGCCGTAGTAACTACGATTATAAAAGATGGAAAGCCCATCGACTGTCATTCGAGAAGCCACCTTCGCAATGCAGCCATATGGAGAATGTTAAAGCCTGTCAGAAGGTACCTTCTGGCGATATATAGACGAATAATTTTATAATATGAAAATAGTAGAAGGATTCAGACTGCGCGAGATCATGGGACAGGCGACAGTCATTGGAGAAGGTGTAAATCAGGTTGATTTCAACAAACTTATAACTTTGAATGCAACTGCCGCATACCTTTGGAAAGAGGTTGAAGGCAAAGATTTCAATCAGGCAAATCTCGCAGACCTCCTGGTCAAGAAATATGGCATAGACGAGGAACTCGCACAGAAGGACGCAGCAGCAGTTCTTGACAAGTGGATCGAAATCGGTCTTGTAAAATAATTCATGAAGACCAGGGAGTGCATAAAATGGCTGTGGCGCGCATCGGACGGTGTGCGCAGACATATTTTGCTCAATTCTCTGATCGGCATCCTGCATGTCGCATCGTCATTGACCTTCGTATGGATATGCAAGGCACTTGTGGATATAGCAACAACCGGAACAGACGGCAATCTTTCAGTCTATATATGCATACTTATAGGCTGCCAGCTGCTTCAGGTAGCCCTAACAGCCCTCGAGCAGCGCATATCCAGCCATAGCGACATCCTCCTCAAGAACAAGCTCAGACACCTGCTCTTCACAAGACTGATGGAAAGCAGATGGAACGGCAAGGAGAACTTCCACACAGGAGACACTCTCAACAGAGTCATGGAGGACGTGCGAGTAGTGGCAGAATCCATCACCACATCCATCCCTGCAATCCTTACTGCCGGAGTCCAGTTCATAGCGGCATTCCTCTTCCTGTTCAGCCTTCAGCCAGGCCTGGCATGGGCAATTCCAGGAATCATGATCGCAGCATTGCTCATCAGCAAGAGCTACATCTCAAGGATGAGACGCCTGACAAAGGACATACGCTCAAGCGAAGGCAACATGCAGGCACTCATGCAGGAAAGCCTACAGCACAGACTGGTGATCCACACACTGGAGCGCACCCCACACATCAGCGACACCCTCACCCAGCAGCAGGAAAACCTTCGAGGACAGGTCCTGAACAAGACCGGCTACACGATATTTGCACGCGGACTGATACAGATCGGATTCGCGGCAGGCTACACAGCAGCCTTCCTCTGGGGAGTGTTCGGAATAAGATCCGGGGCTGCGACCTTCGGTATGATGACCGCCTTCCTGCAGCTTGTTGGACAGCTCCAGAGACCGATCATGAACCTCTCGCGTCAGGTTCCTCCGCTGATCAACAGCATCACATCAGCTGAAAGACTTTCAGAAATCGAATCCATTCCTCTGGAAGAAACAGGCGAACCGCAGAATCTCGGAATGAGCATCGGACTGAGATTCAACGACGTCCATTATTCATATCCTGACAGCGCACGAAGCATCATAGAAGGCTTCAGCCATGACTTCAAGCCGGGAAGCACCACAGCGCTTGTCGGAGAAACAGGAATCGGAAAAAGTACATTGATGAGACTCATGCTCTCCCTCCTGTCTCCAGACAAGGGCGGCATGGAGTTGTATAACGGAAGCCAGAGAGTCAGCGTATCCCCTCAGACACGCTGCAACATCATATACGTACCGCAGGGCAACACACTGATGAGCGGAACAATCAGAGAAAACCTCCTGCTCGGAGATCCGTCTGCTGACGACGAGCAGCTCAAGGAAGCCCTTTTCCTCGCAGCCGCCGACTTCGTCATGGAACTGCCGGAAGGACTTGACACCATGTGCGGAGAAAGAGGAGCCGGACTCAGCGAAGGACAGGCACAGAGAATCGCCATCGCAAGATCGCTTCTGCGCAAGGGTGGCCTTCTCCTTCTCGACGAACCTACATCCGCGCTCGACGCCGAGACCGAAGAGACACTTCTCAAACGCCTCATCACAAGACTTGACGGACGCACAATGATCCTTGTAACCCATCGCGAAGTCACAGCAGCCCTCTGCTCTGACCAGGTCAGACTTTCATAAATTTAAGACATACTGACATGAAGAGAATCATCACATTCGTTGCGGCAGCACTGACTGCAGTAATGGCCATTTCAGCAAACGCACAGGTAAAGAAGGTCTCTATACTCGGAGATTCATATTCCACATTCCAGGGTCACAACCCTGAAGGATATGCCCCGTTCTATCCTAACGACAGAAACGACTGCGTCAAGGTTGAGCAGACATGGTGGGATCTTTACATCAAGGCCATGGGCTATCAGCTCGAAGAGAACAACTCATGGGGCGGAACCACAATATGCAACACCGGATATGGCGGAATGGACTCGTCAGCCTCAGCCTTCACCTCACGAGTGGACATGCTCGGAGATCCAGACATCATCTTCCTCTTCGGAGGCACAAACGACGCATGGGCAGGATCGCCGGTAGGAGAATATCAGTATGAAGGATGGACAGCAGAAGACTGCAAGAGCTTCAGACCGGCCCTCGCCAAACTTCTTGACGCACTTCAGAAGCACTACCCTAAAGCAACTGTCTACTCGATCCTCAACTCCGAACTCAGAGAGGAGATCAACGAATCCTGCAGAGTGATCTGCAAGCATTACAATGTCCAGCTGATCGAACTCTACGACATCGAAAAGCAGAACGGACACCCTTCAATCAAAGGAATGCAGAGCATCTGCGACCAGCTGATCGATGCAATAAAGTAACAACGGACACATACCCCATCACAAAAACACCTGCGCCAGATGGCGCAGGTGTTTCAGTATAAGTACTAAAGCGATTTCACAAATTCCAGAACCTGATCGCTGATGGCCGTCATTCCGGCGATGCTCGGATGGTTCCATTTCTTCTCGATATCTTCGAGCAGAAGGGCGTGTGCCCCGTAATGAGCGCAGGCATCGAACTGTCCCTTTGTAATCTCAGGCTTAAGCTCCGAATTGATCACACATACAATCTTGGCATCCGGAGCCTCCTTGGTAAGATAGTCCAGCATATAGCAGCATGCAGGAAGATAGCTCAGCAGATCGTCCGAAGTCCAGTCTTCGAACTTCAGCTCACCGATAGGAGAATTCGCCCATGAATCATTTGTACCTCCGAGAATAAGGATCAGGTCAGGATCTTCCTCCCCTGCCACGATGTTCTTCATTCTTGCAATGAATGACCATGTCGGACAAAGAACACCGTCGTAACCTGTATTACAGATGGTCGAACCGCTCCAGCTCTCATTGAGAGTAAGATCGTATCCGCCCTTCTCACAGAACTGGTGCCACCATGTATCCTCAACCCTCACGACATCATTTTCTCCCTGACGACGGGTGAAGTACCATGTCGCATTACCTTCCGGAATATATCCGGCGAAAGTCGAATACGAGTCTCCCAGGACAGCCACTGTAGGCTTTGAAACAACGAGGCGGAGCTCATAGATGCCACCCACCTGAGTTCCCGGAGCACTCTGAAAACGTACGCGCACATATTCCTTACCCTCAAGCATCGAAGCCGGAATCCTGTACTCTTCAGTCTTGAACTGAGAAGAACGCCAGCGGCGTGTATTATCCAGCTCGATCAGCTTCTGATCATCCACATAGATCTCAAAACGACGGGTTCCCCAATCGTCCACACCCCAATACTTCAGATATAGCGAAAGGTCTGTCCTGCCCTGAGTCTCAAGCTCATAGCTGAACCACGCACCATTCTGGGCCTCGCGGAAGAAGACATTATTGGTATTACCTGTAGTCGAGCCCTCGCTCAACATCTTATGATCTGTCTCAGGCTGCTGCTCCGCAGGCTGGATCTGGTCTGTAGTGCAGCGCTCAAGCGCAAGCTTAGCAGCCTCCTCAGCAGCAAGATCCTCAAGGAAATCCTTATATCCGTCCTTCGAAAGCGCAAGCCAATAAAGCATATAACGCGCATCGTGGATAGTATAGAACGGCTGGAGTTCGCCCTCGATAGGGTTCAGGACATCCACACCTTCAAACCTGAAATGGAGCGGCTTACCCTCCACCGGAACAAGGTAATCCTCCAGAGGCTTCACCTCGTCATATATGAGCATCGGCGCCTTGTCGACCGGCAGATATTCTCCGCTCGCATACTGGCTCCAACGGCCGTCGTCCGCAATGATTCCACGAAGATCCTCCGTTCCTGTCTTCATACCGAGAACAATCGGTCCGTGCATGAATGCGACATATTCCGGAACATTCGGAAGCTGGACGACTGATGTATGCATCGGGAATTCCACATCCACGACATCACCCTTCTTCCACTTGCGGTCCACCACGACATAACCGTCAGCCACCTTCGAAGCATCCACCGCCTTCCCGTTAACCTTCACCTTGAATCCGCCTTCGGCTACCCACGACGGCTTGCGCACCATGAGTGAGAAGGCGCCCTTTCCTTCAGCGACTACAACGCGCGAAGACTCGCCGTACGGGAAGGAAGTCTCCTGACGCAGAACCACTCCACGCTCCTTCCAATTGAGTTCCGAAGCGACAAAAAGGTTCACATAAAGAGCATTGTCGGTGTGGGTATATATGAACTGACCATACTTTCCATGGTTCTCCATTCCTGTTCCAACGCAGCACCACATCGCCTCGCCCGGTGCGGAATATACTCTATAATGGCGCGGACGTACAGATGTGAAATACACATATCCGCCATGCTCAGGATGCTGGGTAGAAAGGATATGGTTGAAGAGAGCACGCTCGTAATAATCGGTATATACCGACGAAGGATTCAGACGGAAGAGAGTCTCGGTGAGCTTGAGCATGTTGTATGTGTTGCATGACTCCGGACCGTCGTTGTCGTTCACAAAATCAATATATGCCTCTGTCGCAGGGAAATGCTCTCTGCGGCTGTTTCCTCCGAAAGCAAGGCTTCTGTTGCCTGTGACAGTCTCCCAGAAGAAACGGCCTGCATCGACATAGCTCTGGTCACCTGAAAGTTCACCGATACGGCTGAAACCCTGAGCCTTAGGCACCTGAGTATTGGCATGGAGATTATCCAGTCTGTCCATACCCTTCGAAAGAGGATCCAGGATCTGTCTGTGCGAGAATCTGCGCGCAGCATCAAGATACTTCACATCGCCAGACACTGCATATGCATCCGCAAGCACCTCGTTCATACCACCCTGCTCATTGCCCATCATAGCCTGCATCTGCTCGTCAGTAAAGCCTGCTGTAAGGCTGATCGCCCAATCGGCAAAAGCCAGGAACATCGCCTTCGCATCCTCACGACCGCAGTATACCCACGCATCGCGAAGACCTGCATACATCTTATGAAGATTATAGAACGGAGCCCATGCACCGAAATACACTCCGAACTCACCATTCTTGAAAGACGACCAGAGCTTGTCACTCTCCGGGAATCCGCCGATATAGTCAGTACCCCACTCCGGATGGTTCTTCTTATGTGCGGCATGCACCTCCTTGAGTTCGCTCAGCATATAGTCCATCCTCACGCGGCACTCCTCCATTCCTGTAGCGGCATAGTTCATGGCCATTGCAGAAAGATAGTGACCGGCGATATGGCCGTCGAGGCCGTCCCAGTTCGGATACGGCTTCGCCTTCATCTGCAGTCCCGCCTCCTTTCTGTAAGGAGCCAGCATACGGTCCACATCATACTGCATCAGAACCTCAAGATTGAGATCCCTCGCCCTCTTGAGCGGTCCGTCAAGCAGTTTCACATCACCAAGCGGAAATTCATTGGAATAAAGTCTGTCCTGTGCAAATGCTCCTACAGCAGCAATCAGGATCGATACCAGAAAAGAAAAAAGTCTAGGTCTCATGATAATTTCTATAAACTACGTAAAGGTATGAAATATATCCGTTAATTGATTATCTTTGAAAAAATAAACACAATCCGATGAAACACTTCCTGACCCTTACAGTCATCCTTACCGCACTTCTCTGCGGATGCTCCACAAAAGACTATGACATCGCCTTCGGCGAAGGCACATTGCAGATCGTACCTCTCCAGGACAACGCCGTCCGCATCAGATACATCTACGGTCAGATGAGACAGATGCCCGAACTGGTCTATGTCCAGACCGGCGACAGAGTCAGGAGCCGGAAGGATACTGAAGGCGACAGGACAGTCATTCAGACAAAGGACATGTCAGTGACAGTCGACCATAAGGCATTGACCCTCACTGCATGCAACGCGGAGGGCGAGACAGTGTTCACGGCATCGGCACACGAGCTCAAGGAAGCGAGTGTGCAAGGCGAGGCAACGCGTCAGGCAACGCTCGTGATAGACTCCCCACAGGATGAATACCTCTACGGCCTCGGACAGTTCCAGGACGGATACCTCAACGTCAAGGGACTCACCAGACGCCTCACCCAGGTAAACACCCAGATCTCCGTGCCGTTCCTGATGTCCAGCAAAGGCTACGGACTCCTCTGGAACAACTACGGACTCACAGACTTCAACCCTGCAGACAACAAGGCCGTGATGGAAAGAGAGGCTGGCGAAGGAGCCGAGCGCAGAGTGAACGTGACATCGACAGAAGGCGGCCGCATGGAAATCCGTCGCAACAATAATTTCAAGGCAACAATCGATGTTCCTGAAGACGGCCAGTACTCAATCCTGTTGGACGTAGGCCAGAAGATGGCCAGAAGACACAACCTCAGCATCGACGGCGAGACAGTAATCGACCTGCGCAACCTCTGGCTTCCTCCTACAACATCGGTCATCCTCAACCTCACAGCAGGCAGCCATGAACTCAAGGCAGAACTCGAAAGAGGCGACCAACCTGTAATCTACTACAGAAAAGTCGAAGACAACACAGTCTTCAGCTCACCTGTAGCCGAGTGTGTCGACTACACGATATTCACAGGAAGCGCTGACCAGATCATAGCCTCATACCGCAAGACCACCGGCGAAGCACCTATGCTACCGTCATGGGCCCTGGGCTACATCCACTGCCGCGAAAGATTCCACTCGCAGGAGGAACTCCTTGCCACCGCAAGAAGATTCCGCGAAGAAGGCATCCCTATCGACCTCATCGTCCAGGACTGGCAGTACTGGGGCAAGTACGGATGGAACGCCATGAAGTTCGACGAAGAATTCTACCCGGACCCTACGCAGATGGTCAGCGAACTCCACGACATGGACATGAAGCTCATGCTCTCCGTATGGTCAAAGATCGACCCTGCATCCGACCTCGGCAAAGAGGCACAAGACCTCGGCCTCTTCATCCCAGAAACCACATGGATCGACTTCTTCGACCCTGAAGCATCGGAATTCTACTGGAAGAATTTCAGCGAAAAGCTCCTGTCCATCGGCATCGACGCATGGTGGCAGGACGCGACCGAACCGGAAAACGACGACCTCGAAGGCAGACGCATCATGAAGGGTGCAGAACCTGGCGAACGCTACAGGAACATCTACCCTAACATGGTGAACAGGACCGTATACGAAGGACTCCGCCAGGACGACCCGCAGCGCAGAGCAATGATCTTCACCCGAAGCGGCTTCTCCGGCATCCAGAGATACGGCGCAGTGCTCTGGTCTGGCGACGTCGGCAACGACTGGCAGACCCTCCGCTACCAGATCGCCGCAGGCCTCAACTTCGTATCGACCGGTCTCCCTTGGTGGACCTACGACGCAGGCGGATTCTTCCGTCCGGGCGACCAGTACACCAATGCCGGATACATCGAAAGGCTCATCCGCTGGGTACAGGCCAGCACCTTCCTCCCTCTCATGCGCGTCCACGGATACATGAGCAATACGGAACCATGGAACTATGGTCCCGAAGCACAGAGGATCATTACCGACTACATCCGCCTCCGCTACACCCTGATGCCGTACATATATTCCGAGGCTTCTGCGGTGACATTCGACGGCTCGACCATCATGCGACCGTTCGTCTTCGACTTCCCTACCGACGAAGAAGCGCTGAAGCAGGACGGATCATATATGTTCGGAAAGTCCATCCTCGTGAGTCCGGTAATGGACGAAGGCGTATCAGAATGGAAGGTCTATCTCCCTGAGAATCAGGCAGGATGGTACGACTGGTGGACAGGAGAGAAGACCGACGGCGGACAATATGTCGCTGCGAAGGTCGACATCGAGACCATCCCGGTCTATGCCAAGGGAGGCTCGATCGTCCCTACCGGACCTGACCGACAGCACGTGGCCGACAATGCCGACGGCCCGATCACCGTCAACATCTACCCTGGTGCCGACGCCACCTTCACACTCTACGAGGACGAAGGCGACAACTACAACTATGAGAACGGTTCATACAGCACCATCCGCTTAGTATGGAACGACGCCGACCGCACCCTCACCATCCAAGGACGCCAGGGCTCATTCGAAGGTATGGCAGCCGAAAGGACCTTCACCGCCAACCTCCTCGGCACAGAACAGACAGTCGCATACGACGGCAGTCCGGTCACCGTAAAGTTCTGACCGGCTACATATCTGTGATTTATGAAAGTCAAAGGGTAACTCCGGATTTGAATATTGCAATCTCGCTATAACCTGAATTTTCGTTATTGACAGGTTCGCCTGAAGCAAGTCTCAAAACAAAGTCGATGAAATCATTATCCACCTGCTCGGCAGGGGTACCGTCAACAATGACTCCTGCATTGAAATCAATCCATGACGGCTTGTTGGATGCGAGCGTACTGTTGGTGGAAATCTTGGCTGTCGGCACGAAAGTTCCGAATGGGGTTCCTCTGCCTGTAGTAAAGAGCACGAGCTGACATCCTGCTGCAGCCAGAGCTGTTGAGGCGACCAGGTCATTTCCTGGAGCGCTGAGCAGATTAAGACCTTTGGTCTTCAGCCTTTCTCCATACAGAAGCACATCACGCACAATAGAGTTTCCGGATTTCTGGGTACATCCCAAAGACTTCTCCTCAAGAGTTGATATACCTCCAGCCTTGTTTCCTGGAGAAGGATTCTCATAGACCGGCTGGTCATTCTTCATGAAGTAGGCCTTGAAGTCATTTATGAGATGGACTGTCTTGTCAAAAGTAGCTTCATCCTGACAACGGGACATAAGGATGGTCTCGGCACCGAACATTTCAGGAACCTCTGTCAGAACTGTAGTTCCTCCCTGTGAAACGATCCAGTCCGAGAAACGTCCAAGGAGAGGATTTGCAGTTATTCCTGAGAATCCGTCAGAACCGCCGCACTTCAGCCCAACCTTGAGTTCACTCACGGGTATATCCTCTCGTCTGTCATCCTTGGCCGCCTGCGCAATCTCACGAAGAAGCTCCAGACCATATTCGACCTCATCACCTTCCACCTTCTGAGATTCCATGAACCTGACTCTGGTCTCGTCCACCTGACCGACCAGTTCTCTGAATGCGCTCAACTGATTGTTCTCACAACCGAGTGCCACGACAAGAACACCTGCTGCATTAGGATGGTGCACCATATCTGCCAGAATCCTTCTTGTATTTTCATGGTCATCACCAAGCTGAGAACAACCATAGTTGTGAGGAAAGGCAATCACCTTCTCAATGGCAGGATAGTCAGCCAGTTCCTTTTCAAAAAGCTTCTGAATATTCTGAGTCACCCCATTGACACATCCTACTGTAGGGATGATCCAAAGTTCATTTCTGATACCTGCGCGCCCGTCCTGTCTTCTATACCCTTTGAAGAAGGCCGGAACCGCTGCCGGCACGATCTCGGTAAGTTCAGGTTCATATGTATATTCCAGAAGACCTTCAAGATTAGTCTTCAGATTTGTGTGATCAATCACATCTCCCTGTTTCACAGACTTCAGCAGGTGACCGATAGGGAAACCATATTTCACCACATAAGCCCCCTCTTCAAGATCCAGAAGAGCGACCTTATGGCCTGCAGGAACCGGATTCAAGGTACAGATGTCGACACCATTGATATCAAAGTTCTTTCCAGCCTCCATATCATGTATGGCGACAGCTACATTATCTGCAGTATTGATCTTTATGAAATCCATAATTATCCGATTACAGTTTTAACTGCTGCACGCATGCCTTCGTTCTGAATGATATCCAGATCTGCGGCAACCAGATCTGTCAGGCCTGGGACATCATTGAGATTTTCGCCCCAGATGAATTCTGCTGCAAGAACACCTTCAGCTACCTTGCGGACATCACCGCCCGCCCAGAGGTCCTGAAGAAGGTTCATGATGGCAGGATCGTCATTAGGAACGATTTCAACATCACCTCTCCTGCCGCCTTTGTAATATGTAATGATTGCAGCAAGACCGAGAACGAGTCCCTTCGGAAGTTCGCCCTTGCGCTCAAGATAAGTCTTCAGACCAGGAAGGTCGCGAGTCTTGTACTTAGGGAAAGAGTTGAGCATGATGCTGGTCACAAAATGCTTCACGAACGGATTCACGAAACGTTCGACTACAGAAGCCGCATATGCCTCAAGTTCCTGTTTCGGAAGATTGAGAGTCTCAAGAAGTTCCTCATACATCACCTTATGAACAAACTTGCCGACCTCAGGATCTTCAACGCACTCCCTGACAGTATCAAGGCCGGAAAGATAACCTACCGGAGAAAGCACCGTATGCGGACCATTCAGAAGAGTCACCTTTCTTTCATGATAAGGAGCCTCACTTGGCACAAAAAGAACATTGAGGCCAGCCTTGTCTGCCGGGAATTCTGCTGCTACAGATTCCGGAGCCTCGATAACCCAAAGATGGAAGATTTCCCCTTTCACTACGAGGTTATCCTCGAAACCGATACGTTCATGAATCTGACCGATGGTATCCTTAGGGAATCCGGGTACGATACGGTCAACGAGTGTACAATAGACTCCACAAGCCTGCTCGAACCAATTCCTGAACCTCTCGCCAAGATTCCAAAGTTCGATGTACTGATATATACACTTCTTAAGTTCCTTTCCGTTAAGGAATATAAGTTCACACGGAAGAATGATGAAACCCTTGGTAAGATCTCCGTTGAAGTGCTGATATCTTCGATAAAGAAGCTGGGTAAGTTTTCCCGGATAAGAAGATGCCGGCTTGTCCTCCAGCCTGCAGGACGGATCGAAGGCTATTCCCGCCTCAGTGGTATTTGAAATCACAAAACGGATATTCGGGTCTTCAGCAAGAGCCAGATACTCATCATTCTGAGTGTATGGATTCAGTCCATAGTTGATGACATCAACCATGTCCATGGAATCCACTGACTGTCCCTTGTCGATTCCCTGAAGATTCACATGATACAGACCATCTTGAGCATTGAGCACATCAACCATACCTTTTTCGATAGGCTGCACAACCACAACTCCGGCATTGAAGTCAGTCACTTTGTTCGTATTCCATATTATCCAGTCAACAAATGCACGAAGGAAATTACCTTCTCCAAACTGAATGACCTTTGTCGGGTATTGATTGACCTTTGCAGTCGTTCTGTTCAATGTTTCCATAGCTATGCTTTAAAATCTACCAATATACGGAAAATACTGCCAGGCGACTCAGACCAGCGGGCCATTGCGGATTCCGCTTCTTCAGGTCTCACAGTCATACTTACAAGCCTGTCAACAGGACAAGTTCCATTCTGCATATATCTGATGACAGCACGGAAATCCTCAGGCATCGCATTACGAGATCCTCTTATATCGAGTTCCTTCTGAACAAAATATTTGGTCTGGAAAGACACTTCGGAATTTGCGTAGCCGATACATACGACTCTACCGGTGAAAGCGACTTCGTCCACTGCCATCCTATATGTATACGGATTTCCTACTGCCTCTATGATCACATCCGGACCAGTTCCGGAGGTAATCTCCTGCAGTCTTGCATGGACATCCTCCGTCATTGTATTCACCACATGTGACGCACCGAGCTGTCTGGCCAAAGCAAGCTTTTCATCATCTATATCTGCGGCTATCACAGTGGCGCCACGAAGAGCGGAACGCACCACAGCACCAAGTCCGACCATACCGCAACCGATCACCATGACAACATCAATATCTGTCACCGCACCCCTTGAAACTGCATGGAAGCCCACACTCATCGGTTCAACCAGAGCGCAAGTGAGCGTATCAAGGCCTTGAGCCGGTATTATCTTTGTCCAAGGAAGCACCATTCTCTCTCTCATTGCTCCATTCCTCTGCACACCCAATGTCTCATTGAACTGACATGCATTGACTCTGCCGTTCCTGCAAGACGGGCACTTGCCACAATTTGTATATGGATTGACTGTCACCGTCATTCCCGGCCTGATCATATCCGGAACAGCATCGCCGACTTTTTCTACAACTGCCCCTATTTCATGGCCTGGAATTACCGGAAGCTTCACCATTGGATTGCGGCCGAGATAAGTGTTAAGGTCCGAGCCACAGAACCCCACATACTCCAGACGGATAAGGACTTCGTCCGCAGCCAGATCAGCTTCCTCAATATCTACAATACAGATATTCTGTATTCCATTTATGTTTATAGCTTTCATACTTATTTTATCTTATATCCTTTCCATCCGTAATATGCACAGAAAATGAAGCAGATCAGAGGAACGATATACGCCACCTGATAAATCTGCGGATTATGGTGCATGATGTATGCTGTCAACTGCGGCAGACAGGCATTTCCTACAATTGCCATCACAAGGAACGCAGAACCGCTCTTGGTCTGTTTTCCAAGTCCTGTAATAGCCAGTGAGAACTGTGTTGGATACATGATGGACATAAAGAACGAAACGCCAAGCATCGCATAAAGTCCTGTCATACCTCCGAAACACATGATCACTCCGCAGAGTGCAACATTGACGACAGCATAGAGAGTAAGCATGTTCTGAGGCTTGAATCTTATCATCAGCGCAGTGCCGATCCACCTTCCGAGAAGGAATGCAAGCATGTACAGTCCGAAAAATGTTGTAGCGGTACTCTCCGGCAGACCTGCATAATTGCAGCAATAAACAAGGAAAAGACTGTTTACAGCAGTCTGGCCGCCATTGTAGAAGAACTGGGCGATTACTCCCCATCTGAGATGGGACTTCTTCAGCACACTGAAGTCGATCAGTCTTGAATCGTCGTTCCTGTCTTCTTCCTCTTCCTTGATCTTAGGCAATTTGACGAATATGAAAGCAACTGCAATTATTATCAGAATCGCAGCCAGGATCAGGTACGGAAGTTTCATCGCATCAGTTTCCATCTGGATATATCCTTCCCATCCTCCCTCGAATCCGGCAGGCAGGGTCTCCCTTGTGTAGGTGTTGCCGCTGAGAACAAGCTTGCTAAGGAACATGGCAGCGACGAATGCTCCCAAACCATTGAAAGACTGGGCAAGATTGAGCCTGCGAGGTGAGGAGGACTCATCACCCAATGCTGTCACATATGGGTTCGCAGCAGTCTCCAGGAAACACATACCTGCAGCAATGATGAAGAATATGCATAAATATGCCCAATACTCCTTTATGATTGCTGCCGGGAAGAAAAGAAGTCCTCCTAAAGCCGCAAGCAGGAGTCCGAATATGATTCCCGCCTTATACGTAAACTTCTTCATGAACATTGCAATCGGAATAGGGCAGATGAAATATGCCAGCCAATATGCAGTTTCAGTGAATGAAGCCTCAAATGTATTGAGTTCACATGTCTTCATCAGCTGCCTGATCATTGTAGGCAGGAGGTTGCTGCTTATAGCCCATAGAAAGAACAGGCAGAAGACCAGTATTAAAGGCAATAATTGTTTACGTTTCATTATTCTGACATGTTTTTAATGTATGGCAAATCCACAAGGTCCTTGAATCCATAGAATCTGCAGGCATTCTCACCGAGGAAAAGAGCCTTCTGCTCATCGGTCAGTTCCGTACTTTTCAATATGAAGTCATATGACATCCTGTATGTTATCGCTGTTATCGTACGCGGATAGTCACTTCCCCACATCAGTTTGTCCATACCCACAGCATCCGCAGCCTCACGAATGGCACGTACAGCACCCTTGAACGGATAGAACTCACTGTTATAAAGCCATGTGATTCCACCTGACTCAACATATACATTTTTATTTTCAGCAAGCTTAATCTGCTCCATCCATCCTTCCCTTGTCGGCATTCCGAAATGGCCGATGGCGATCTTCAGGTCCGGACATTCCTGTATTACAGTCTTCATCTCACCGACCTGAGCATCTCCGTCTGCAAGAGTTATAGAAAGGAAGACACCTTCTCTTTCCATTACCTTGAACATTTCAACCATTTGAGGAGAATCCAGCATCACGCGTGAATCATCAAGAATCAGTCTGTGACCGGGAACAGCGATACCTTTGAATCCTTTGGATATCAGCGATTGAACCTGACCGGCAAGGTCATCGGCAAAATAATCACCCATTCCACAGGTTATGAATCGGTCAGGATAGCGCTCAGCCACCTGAAGAAGATAATCGTTCTGGCAACCGTCGATAAGTTCCTGAACGACCACGGCAGCCGACACCTGGGCATAATCCATATTCGACAGGAAGACTTCAGCCGAGTTCTCCCCATCTATGATGAACGGAGGAATCATCTGCACTTCCTCGCCAAGAAAGACCGAACGTCCGTTCTTGAGCGAACGGATAGGCAGTCCATTCCAGGACGTATCCTGTCTGAGCCAAAGATGGCTATGGGTATCTATTATTTTCATAGCATCAACTGTTTTTCCACCTTACTCTCATCTGATCACCGATAATCTCACGTACTTCTGCCACCAGCTCCAGATCTATCGGGTCATTGACATATGAAATATTCTTAAGAACATTTGCAGGATTCGCACTGCTGAAAAGCGTTGTCGAGATTCTCGGATTCAGGCTTGTAGAATACTGGACAGCCAATTTCTCAACAGGATATCCTTTCGCATCGCAATATTCGACCGCTCTTTTACAAGCATCCTTCAAAGATTCAGGGGCAGGATGCCAGTCGGGAGCGCCCCTCTGAGAGAGGAGTCCCATCGACAACGGAGATGCATTGATGATACCTATTTCCCTTCCCTCAAAGAAGTCAAGATAATCCAGAAGAAGATCGTCATTCAAGCAATAATGACAGAAATTCAGAATTGTCTCAATAGTGCCGTCCGGTGTATTTTCCACGAGCCATTTGAGATTTTCCGGCTGAAGGTCAGTGATACCCACATGTCCCACTACACCCTTGTCACGGAGTTCCACAAGCGCCGGCAATGTCTCCTCTGCCACCTTCTGAAGATCGGTAAATTCAACATCGTGGACATTGATCAGGTCGATATGATCCACATTGAGCCTTTCCATACTCTCATAAACGCTTGCCTGAGCACGCTCTGCAGAATAATCCCATGTGTTCACACCATCCTTTCCATAGCGTCCTACCTTTGTCGAGAGATAATACTTGTCACGTGGAATATCTTTCAAAGCTTTTCCCAGTACGGTCTCAGCCTTAAGATGTCCATAATATGGTGACACATCAATAAAATTGATTCCGTTATCAACAGCAGTAAAGACAGCCTCTATTGCCTCCGACTCCTTTATGCTGTGAAATACTCCGCCAAGAGATGACGCTCCAAATCCGAGATTTGACACTGTCATTCCTGTTTTGCCTAATTTGTTGTATATCATAACTATACTTGTTATAAATGATTAGATTCATTGACTCAAGCAAATATACCAAATTATCTTATAAAACCCTAATCCACTTTTAGAATTTAGAATCCAGACCTAAAAGGGTCTGGTACCGTCATCCAGAAGGACAAGTACGACCGGCAGAAGCGCTATGAGGGACCATATGGCAACATATAATACCCTCTCGTTTTTTACAGAATTGATATCTGTTCTGGCCATATTCCTTTAATTGAAGAACACTCCTGACGGATCCGGATGAAGTCTGCGCCATGTGGAATACTGATCAGGTGAAAAATGGCTTCAAACTACGTTCGCACATACCTGAACGCTTGCCGCGGGGCCCTTGCGAACTGAAAGAAGCGAGGCTTCTGTGTACAAAAAAACCGGATGACTTTCGTCATCCGGCCTTTCAGTTTGCGGAGAGAGAGGTATTTGAACTTTTTACTCAAGACCCTCTATATGGCTTTGTAATACATTATTATTCAATGCATATTTTTAAGTAAATCTATTTGAATTTACAGAAATTTATCACATTTTTGTCACACGATTAAGAAAAACAGTGTGACAAAATGATTATAAAACACCAGATCGCATTCAAACTCCGTCCATACGGTAAGGAGATGAATCTTTACCAGATTCAGATGCACACAACATTTAATAGCCAACGAATCATCACGTCAACCGGATGTCAGATAAGTTCAGCAGACGTATGGGATAGCAGCGAAGGATTAGTCACTGGAGGATACACTGGCCCCAAAGGAGCGACAAGCACATCCATAAATAACGAACTCAGAAAACTTAGAGAGCAAATGGAAACCGCCTTTAAGTTTTTTGAGGCGAACGACATATTCCCCACCAAACAACAAATCATCCAAAAATACGAAGAGAGAGTAAAGGGAGTAACCCCCGCAAAGCCAAAGCCAGAAAAAGCCAAAAAGGAAGAGATGCCAAAAGAAGCCGACTTCTTTAAGACATTTAACGCATTCACATACGAATGCGGGGAAAAGAATGCCTGGACAGAATCCACTCACGAAAAGATGGCTGCTCTAAAACAAGATCTCACCACCTTTAAAAAAGACCTGAAGTTCTCTGATTTAACAGAGAGCACGCTCACAAAATTCGTTGTTTACCTAAGAGAAGAAAAGAAGCTTAACACCCCACGTAAACCCAAAGGCGAAGAAAGGGATTCAGGAAAGAAGGTAATGATCGGCATCAAGAACTCTACCATAGAAAAAAAGCTTGGCTACCTGAAGTGGTTCCTCAAATGGGCGACAGAAAAGGGATTTAACACCAACACCGCATATAAGACCTTCCACCCAACCCTCAAGACAACTCAAAAGAAGATCATATTCCTTACAAAGGATGAGATGAAGAGAATATTGAATCTTGAACTCAAAGGAGATAAAGCTTACCTTGAAATAGTGCGAGACAT